>JAQCBQ010000125.1 GCA_027621385.1 Bacteroidota bacterium
CTTTGGTTGTAAAAATTGGATTCCGGATAATTTAAATCCAATAGGCCCCAAGACACTTTAAGTTGGGGTGAAAACTTGAAAAAGGGGGTATAAAAATCCATTCCGATGCCTGCCTCAGTGATTAAATCATGGGGGCGAAGTTTAATGGGATACGAGGCTCCATCTTCAGCGCCGACTTTGCTTGCCATATCGAAGGTATATTTGAATCCGCCAATCAGGTACATTCTAAAATTGGTTAATCGAACCGATTTAAATTTAATGTACACCGGGAATTCAGCCAAAGTCGATTCAAATTGAAAAACATCAATGCCTTTGGGTCGGTCGAATTCCAAATAGCGGCTGGCAAGGGTGAGCGTTGGAGTAAAGCGCAAATCGAGGAGTTCTGTAAGGCGCATGTTGGATTCAATTCCCATAGAAAATCCGGGTTGCCAAATCGACCGGACTCCATAAACCGTATCGGGCAGTAAATCGCGCAAATCGCCCCTGGGTCGTACGGCCAAACCGGCATGGGAAATCCCTAGGTTGATTCCGAAATGGAATTTACGGCGATCGTATTTGGGCATGTTCTCTGTTTTCACTGCCTTTTGGCTGCGGCGGCGCTGCTGAGCCATGCCTGATTCTGCCCCAAGCAACAACAACAGTAAAACCAGTGTTCTAAAAATCATATGAAGGAAAAACGACCTCAAAGGTGCTTTATTTTTCAGCGATATAAAGGGTGGCTACTCCTAGCGTCATTCGGTGTTGATGGGGATTGGAAAATCCGGCTTTGCGGAGTTCATTCAGAAAATCTTCTCCATCGGGAAAGGCAGCAACACTTTGTGGCAGATAGGTATAGGCTGCTGGGTCTTTGCTTACCAACCGTCCAATCCGAGGCAAAATATGGCGGAAATAAAATAAAAACAACGCCGCTAGAAGTCCTTGACTTGGGCGGCTAAATTCAAGAATCATGGCTTTCCCATTGGGGCTAAGGGTACGGTGGAATTCCTTCAAACCTGCTTGAAGGTTTTCAAAATTCCGGACTCCGAAGGCACAGGTTATAATTTCAAAGGAATCATCTTCAAAGGGCAGGTGTTCTGCATCGCCAACCTGCATTTGTATGCGTTGATTAAAACGGCTTTTATCGACTTTTTTTTGGCCGAGTTCAAGCATACCCGGAGAAAGGTCAAGCCCAATCAATTGGCCTTGAACGGTGGGAGCTGCCGCCAGAATTAAATCGCCCGTTCCAGTCGCGACATCGAGCAAGGACTTAGGCTGAATTTTCTTCAGTTCTTTAACCACACGAGACCTCCAAATTCGATCTATCCCCATGCTCAAGGTTCGATTCAGCAAATCGTACTTACCAGAAATCGAATTGAACATGTCCCTGACCTGCTCTTTTTTGCTTTGGGAAGAAGAATACGGAGTTACGGTCATGCCTTGAATTTAGGTGCAAAGGTAGGCAATAAAGACGGATTGAGGCGGGACGGGCATCAACCCAGCATCACATGGGCCTCTCGGTATTTATAGTTGTTGGTATCCACGCGTCGGCTTACGGCAACAGCCACCGTTAACACCCCTACCCGCCCGATGAACATACTCAGAATGATTACAATCCGACCACCAAAACTCAAATCATCGGTAATGCCTGTGCTTAAGCCTACCGTAGCTACAGCCGAGATTTGTTCAAATAAAAGTTGAACAAAAGAAATGTCAGGTTCTAAAATGGTCAAGGCAAATACACCTACAAAAATGACCGAAACCGAAAACAGAAAAATGGAGGAAGCCTTATTTATCAATTCATTGCTGATGGTTCTTCGGTAAATTTGAACGTACTTTTTACCCCGAATGGTGGCTAAGGCCGACAAAAAAACCACAGCAAAGGTGCTGGTTTTAATACCCCCTCCTGTGCCTCCGCTGGAAGCCCCAATAAACATCAACACCATAAACATCAACAGGGTTGGAACGCTGAGCAAGGAGATATCCACTGAATTAAATCCTGCTGTCCGGGTACTCATGCTTTGAAAAATCGAGGTAATGATTTGTTCAAACCAATTCATTTTCAAGAATCCGCCATCGCTATATTGAGCGGCGTTGAAACTTTCAATCGCGGCGAATCCGATGGCTCCCACAACCAATAAAATTAACGAAGTATACAGCGACAAACGGGTACTGGTTTCAAGTCGGCGCCAAGGTGTTTGCATCCGCATTCTTAGGCGCTCGGGCGAGAATAAATCGTTCAGAACTGTGACTCCAATTCCACCGAAAAAAACGAGCCCGGCAATCCCAAAATGCATCACATAACTGTCTCGCACCCCTGCTTCAAACAGCCCATTGGTAAATGTACTGAAGCCGGCATTATTAAAAGCAGAAACGGAATGAAACACAGAATGAAACACCCGAGACCCTACACTGGAAAAGTGTACAGAACCATCCCAAGTCATAAAAATATAGGCTGCGCCAGCCGCTTCAATCAACAGAGTAAATAAAAAAATACGTTTAACCAGGCTTCGGGAATCACTTAGGGTATCAAAGCTCATTACATCCCGAATCATGAGGTTGTGTTTCAATCCGATTCCGCCTTTCAAAAAAGCTCCGAAAAAACTAGCGAATGAAATGATGTTTAATCCCCCCAATTGAATTAAAATTAAAATCACCAGTTGTCCTTTCCAGGTGAAATACGTGGCAGTATCTACCACCACCAAGCCTGTCACACAGGAAGCACTAACCGAGGTAAATAAGGCATCCATAAAAGGCATTGAACCGGCAATGGTGGTCATGTTCGGCAACATCAGAAATACCGTTCCAAACCCAATCAACAGGATAAAGCTTGAAATAAACAAGTGAGAGGGATTTATTTTTAACCTTCCCAGCCTTTGAGACAAACGCCCCAGTTCAACGAAAATAATCAGGAGCAAGAGCAGCTGACTGATGGCAAAGCGCCAGTGGGCAAGCTCAGAAGGCCCAACATCGGTCAATAGAAAACCAATCAGTGGCTTACCTACCAAAAATCGCAGCAGGGCATCCAGTAAAATAACCGTCAAAATCCCAGCCTCAAACGCATTCGCCTTGAGATACTTGGACGGTTCAAAATCAAAAAACCAGCGGACCAAAAAACTCACTACAAAAAACATCAAAGCCGCACGAATCCAAAATTGATAGCTGGGTAAATCAATAAAGGTTTGAGGGAAGCCGTGAACATAAATCAACATTCCTCCCATGCCTAAAGCTACTAAGACTCTGAAAAAGCGCAATATAGCCGTTACTCGACCTTTTGAGTTGTAAATCCGAACGTTGATGCGTTCGCGGATGGACCTGACCAGTTTAGCCAATGGCATGGTATCGTTCTATCACCTGTTTAATACGGCGTACAGCATCTTCCAAAATTGGCCAATCTGCAGCATAGGAAAGGCGCACGCAACCGGGGGCACCAAAAGCATCACCAGGCACCATCGCAACTCCCGCCTCTTCTAACATGAGGCTACAAAAATCTTGCGCATCCTTAATGCCTTTCCCATCCCAACTCCACCGTAGGCATTCTGAAATATCTGGGAACAAATAAAATGCTCCAGGAGGCTTAGACAACACAAAACCTGGAATGGTTTTGATGGCCTCATACATCTTATCGCGCCTATCTTTAAAGGCATCAACCATAAATCCTATGGCCGAAGGTTCCGCCAACAAACCAGGAATGGCTGCTTTTTGAGCTATGGAAGAAGGAGCAGAGGTTAACTGCCCCTGAATTTTCAAGCAAGCATCAATTACATCTGCCGGCCCAGCCAAATATCCCAACCTCCAACCCGTCATGGCAAATCCTTTGCTCATTCCATTTACAATTACCGTTCTGTCATACATCCCTGGCATGGTAGCCATACTAAGGTGGGGCTGATCAAAGGCAATATGCTCATAAATTTCATCTGAAACCACCAAAATGGAAGGATACTTCTGCAGCATTTCCGCCCATTCACGAAGTTCGGCCTCCGTCAACATCGAACCTGTAGGATTGCAGGGGGAACTGAACAGCAGCATTTTTGTTTTAGAACCAATTGCCGATTCCAACTGCTGAGCCGAAACCTTAAACCCGGAAGCATGCCCAGCCGATAATTCAATAGGAACAGCCCCCGCCAATCGAATAATTTCACGGTAACTTACCCAATAGGGTGCCGGCACCAAGACTTCATCGCCAGGATTCAATACCGCTAAGCACAGATTAGCTATGCTTTGCTTGGCTCCATTTGAGGCCACAATCTGCTTAGGACCATAATCCAACCCCTGATCCCGCTTCAACTTTACAGATATGGCATCCACCAAATCCGCATACCCTTGAACAGGAGTATAGTGCGAGTGATTGTCCTTTATAGCCTGTATGCCTGCTGCCTTAACAAACTCAGGAGTATCAAAATCGGGCTCACCCAACGACAAACTAATAATGTCTTTCCCCAAGGCTTTTAACTCTCGGCTTTTCCGAGCCATGGCTAAGGTTTCTGACTCAGCCATGGTTTCAACCCGTTTGGCCACAAAATTCCGATTCATTCCCTTTTCGTGTTGTTTTGCTACAACAAAGGTGAAAAAATAAACGCAATTGAGAGGCCCTAGACCGAAGCCCTTGAGTACAGCTACGAAACAAAAGCTCAACTTTGGTTCTACTGTATTACCTTTGCATCTATAAAATCATAAAAACGCCGTATTTACGATATGGAAGCCGCAGACCTATTCATAGAAATTGTCAAATATTCGATGCCCGCCATCGTCGCCTTCATAACCATCTACATGATAATGAAGCAATTTTTGGAACATCAATTGCGAAAAGAAAGTATGGATATCCGTCGCTTGAACCAACAAACCATTACCCCCATACGGTTGCAAGCGTATGAACGGGTTGTTTTGCTCATGGAACGCATCCACCCGGCTCACCTCGCCATGCGCATGAACGGACTGAAACCTACAGCAGGAGAATTGCACCTTGAGATGCTAGGCGCTATAAAGCAAGAATACGACCACAATTTAACTCAACAAATTTACATTTCTAGAGGCCTTTGGGAAGCCATTAAGAAAGCCAAAGAAGAAAGCGTGAAAATGGTAAACGTAGCTGCATCGCAAGTTTCACCCCAAGCTCCTGCCATAGAATTGGTTCGAAAGGTCTTGGAGGTAGTCATGGAAATTGAAAATATCCCTGCTCAGGTTGCAATCGATGCCATTAAACGAGAAAGCCGTACCTTGTATTAAAGAAAGTCTATGCTTAAGCGGGCCATTTGGGGAATTTGTCTGATTGGGATAGGATTGACCTCCTGTTCCGAAGAGCCCTACGCTCCTACTCCCTACAGCCTTCAACTTCCTCCACATTTTTCGGAACCAAAAATTCCACACGACAATCCCCTAACGGTTGAAGGAATTGCCTTAGGCCGAAAACTTTTTTATGATCCGATTTTATCGGGAGACTTTAGCCAATCCTGCTCCAGTTGCCATCAACAAGGTTTATCTTTTGTTGAATCTACGGCAGTTAGTACTGGAATTACCGGAGCAAAAGGGAATCGGAACGCCATGGCATTGGTCAATTTGGCTTACCACAACCGCTTATTTTGGGATGGACGTGCATTTTCATTAGAGGAACAATTGCTGGAACCCGTTCCCAACCCCATAGAAATGAATTTGCCTTGGCTTACGGCCATGCAACGGCTAAATCAACACCAAGAATATCCCAACTTATTTCAGCAAGCCTTCGGAACGGATTACATTGATTCAACACATATTACGAAAGCTCTTGCACAATTTTTACGTACCCTGATTTCAGGTAACTCACGATTTGACCAATACATACTTGGTCAAGCAGCTTTAAGTCCCTTAGAATTGCACGGCATGAACCTCTACTCCACCGAAGCTGCCGATTGCTTTCATTGCCATCCCTTCGAAGAACGATTTCAATTCACCACCTTCAGTTTCATGAACAACGGCCTTGATAAAGAAGGAGAGTTTCAGGACTCTGGTCTTGGAGGAATTGTTGCAAACCCCAATTTAATCGGAGCCTTTAAGGTTCCGACCTTGCGCAACATCGCCCAAACCGCCCCCTACATGCACGATGGTCGGTTTTCCACCCTACAAGAAGTTATCGACCATTATGACATGGGAGGACACCCCTCTTCTACCATAGATCCATTAATGAAGCATGTAGGAACGGGACTAAATTTGAGTGCCCAAGATAAAGAAGCCCTAATTGCCTTTTTATTGACGTTGACCGACCAGGAATTTTTAAGCAATCCTGCTTTTTCCGCACCCTAATTTAGGCATTTCGAATTTTTTCCAGCAGTAAATTTAAGGTCTGAGCCTCATCGCTATTTAATGGTAATGAAGATGGCTCATTCCGAATTAAGAGCTGGTTGATTTCTTCCAAAACCGTTCTAGCTTCAGAGGTGATTGAAATGCTGTATTCCCGCTTATCGTGGCAGGCCCGGTTAACCTCCACCCATCGTTTATCTTTCAATCTTCCAATAATAAGTGTCAGATTCGATTTTGGCGCAATCATACGACTCAAAATATCCTTTTGACACATCGCATTGGGATGACTTCCATTGAGAATACGAAGTACATTAAACTGCTCTGGAGATAAGTTGTAGGGTCTTAAAACTGCACTAATTTTCGTTTGCAGCCAGTTTGCTGTGAACAACAAATTTATGGTGGCCTTCGCCTGTTCGCTCAGAAACGCTTTCTGTTTAATTTCTTCTTCAATGCTTGGCATACCATGCAAAAATAAGGATTTAAAATGGCTTGGAGAGGTATAGAATTTTTAGGCGGCTGCGGGCTTTCTCGGGCAAGTCCGCGGTTGCCGAACGGGACGCAAGCGGGCTGCGGTGGCTCCTAAAGTCGCCTCCTCGCCGCGCAGCGTCTACCGTCGGCACCCTTGCGTGCTTACCCGTTCAATCCCTGCCGCGAGCGGATCAAGACTATAAATGAGCTGTTCAAAATATAGGGTGTTGATTTGGGGATTGGATGTTGCAAATAGAAGGGGCACTGCAAGGCATTTTTGTGAGGGGTTGTGGGTTGGGGCTTTAAGGGGAGGGGAATCCCCGGAAATTGGGTTGCGAGTTGTACACATATCGATTTCCTGAAGGCTGCGCTTTAGCATACCCAAAAAAGGTTGCCTCGCGCCCTTCGGGTCGCAAATCTTTTCCTCCATTAGAAGGAATCTTGAAATTCGTTTTATCCTCCTTTCCTTCTTCCTCTTCCTTTCTTGAAGTGGATGAATTTGCCAGTTCATCCCGTCTCATTCCCATGCTCCCGCTTCCTGCATCAGCAAAGTTTCCTTTGCACGATTCAGAAAGCTTTTCTGAGACTCCCCAAGGCGAACCCGGTTTCACTTTTCAGCTCAACCAAATTCCCGTAGTTCACTCCAAAAAGTTCCCTAACTGTTCTT
>JAQCBQ010000126.1 GCA_027621385.1 Bacteroidota bacterium
TGCTTCGTCACGTATTGGGGTGGCGAGGAACACTTCGGGTTATTTTTATGATGTGAAGTTTGTTTGAAGAAAGATAAGCCAAACGGTTTATCTGGATTCAATTGGGGGGTCTCAGAAATGCTTTCTTATTTTGTTGGGGGTGACTTTGACAAATAGGGAAGCGGGAATTTCGGGTATGAGACTGGGTTGGTGCGGCAGATCAGCCTTTTTTGATTGGGGAGTAATTGAGGATGTAGGATGAGGATTATGTTCTACATTTTTTAGGCTCTCGGTTTAGTGGAAAGTTGGGCCTTGCCCAAGGGAAGACATCCTGCCAGTTTTGGTGCGGATGAAAAATCATTGGCTAGAACGCTTCTCTACCCCTCCCTTGTAATGAAGAAATTCAACCTCAAGCGCTAAGAACCGAATTGATCGAATTCAATTCGTTAAAAGGAGCCTCAAACGAATTTGATTAATCCTTTAAAAACTTAAACTCTACCCTGCGATTCAATTGACGATTGGCTGGAGAATTGTTAGGTGCAACAGGTTTGTCAAAAGCATAGCCTCTCGGCTCAAGCCGATCTTTCTTAATTCCATTGCGAACCAACCAATCCACAACGGCTTCCGCCCTACGCTTAGACAAAACCAAGTTGTACGAGCGGCTACCAACATTATCGGTATGGGCTGACAATTCTACCCGAACATTGGGGAACCGTTCCAATAAAAACTTCAAGTCCTTCAATTCTTTAATAGAGCTGGGCCTTAAGGTCGCTCTATCAAAATCAAAGTAAATTTTAGCCAATTTGTAATCCTTATCAAAATCCAGTTTATTCAAGTAGAAATCTCGAATGTATTCTGGAGCATCTGTTTCATCAATCTTGGCGGTTTCAACAACGGTTTGGTAACCTTCTGAGCTCACCTTTAAAGTATAAACTTCTTCAGGACTGATGGCTGTTTTAAATCTCCCCGATTGATCGGCTTTAATCAATTGAGCAAAATGTTCTTCTGAACTGATTTCTATTTCACCTGTAATCTTTTCACGAGTAAAGGCATCGTACACTGTTCCTGCCAAGGTAACGACATCTTCTCCCAAGTTCATGTAAATCGTATCTCTAAAGTCAATGGTTTCTGCCGTTTCATAGCGGGTTGAAATTTCATTGATGTAGGATTTATAACCCAAAGATGTGATTTTGACAAAAAACTTTTGGTACACCGGTAAAATTGCCATGTATCCGTCGGGCTGTTCAAACGATTTAAACTCATTTTGCTCCTCACCCCCAACAATTTGAATGGATGAGCTAATTTGTTCTCCTGTTACCGAATCAATTACCATAAAATGATAAGGGATGGTTTTGTTGGCCATATTTTCAACCAAGAACATATCCTTTTCACCTAAACCATTTAAGCGATCTGAATCGATGTACATTTTTTCTCCCCCATTCAAAACCGATAGGAATACATCGTCTCCTGGAGAATTAATAGGATAGCCAAGATTTACAGGCTTAGCCCATTTACCTTCTGGAGATAGTTCTGACTTAAAAAAGTCTTTCCCCCCCATTGAAGGGTGCCCTTCTGACGAAAAATACAATGTCTTCCCATCCGGACTAATGAATACGCCTTCCTCGTCGTATTCGGTGTTAATTATTCCACCCAAATTGACGGGTTGTGTCCATCGGCCTGAGGCTGAATCGAGAGTTACCTTATATATATCCAAACTAGAAGTTCCTAAATCTGGATTGTTGGAAGTAAAGTATATGGTTTTTCCATCCTCTGTCATTGAAGCATGAGCCTCACGAAATGGTGAATTAACCATTTTCATTGGTTTCGGCTTAGACCATTTTTGAGTGTTGTCTTCGCGAACTGCCATGTATAAATCACCGCCATTCCTGAACCGATAAATGATGCAGGTATTAGCATCTTTGGATAACCAAACGGATGCATCATGCTTGCGCGAATTTAATTCGGATAAGGGCTGTGCGGGAACCCAATATCCATTTTTAGATTTCATGGAATAATAAATATCCTCATTGCTATATAAATCACTCAATCCCCGACCTTTCTTCTTTTTATCATTGGAGGGTCGACGGCTTGTAAAAATCATATAACTTTCATCTCCACTCGTACAAACCGCGTAATCAGGATATTGACTATTTAATTTTGTGCCCAAATTAGCGACAATTACGGGCATTGTATCGGTTACCAACGCTTTTCCATTTTCGCATTGCATGATATACCTATTAACAACAGCTCGGTCGGATTCTAAGTCAAATCGTTGCTCGGCATTCATGAATTCAAGATTAACTGCAGCCAGTTTTAAATATTGACGGTATTTAGCTGCTGCCGCGTCCCAATCTTTTTGCTGGTGTAGTAGTCGTGCACGCTGAAAAACAGCATCAGGCTTATACTTTGGATCAAAGTCCATGGCCCGCTCCATAAAGTAAACCGCCTTTTCCAATTGAGCCAAATCAGAATAGATGCTTCCAATTTTGTGATTTAGTTTGGCCTCATTGGGATTAAATGGGCATTCAAATATTTCTCAAGAGCTTGCCGATAGAAGGCAGGACCTCGACTCAGCAATTCATCACCTTTGTTATACTCCTCTACGGCTAAATTAAATTCAGCCTCTTGTCCAGGAAATTGCAATGGATCAAACGGAACATTTTGCCCATTCACCAGTAATCCCAACAAAAAGAAAACACAACAAAAAATATGGTTAATAAAACGCATGCACATAATTTCCAACAAAAGTACTCTTTTTCTATTTCTGGAAGGCCATTCCAAAATATGGAAAAATCATAAATTAAGTTTAATTTCAGTAATTATCTTCTTGGTATATGCGGGGAAATCTCCATCCATCATCCAAGAATAATATGAGGGCTCCGATCGAAATACATCGACAACAGAGCGACCTTTATGCTTTCCAAAATTAAATTTCACAGTTCCATCCTGTGCCTTTAATAGCTTGCCTTCCAGATCAACTCTCTGCTGATTTCCGGTAAATTCAGCTATACCTTTAACATCGGTTGGCAAGGACGGATAACGTTTAATTTGGGCTTGAAATACATCCCAAGTAGCACGAATATCGGCCTCGGCAGAGTGGGCATTTTCTAGTTCTTTTTGGCAATAAAAGCGATAGGCTGCGCTCAAATTGCGCTCCTCCATTTTATGAAAAATTAACTGAACGTCAACCGTTTGGCGTTTTTCAATTTCCAAATCAAGTCCCACTCTAAAGAATTCTTCCGCCAGCATAGGTATATCAAATCGAAGTGCATTGAAGCCCGCCAAGTCTGAATCTTGTAAAAATTCAAACACCTCGCCTGCAACCTGCTCAAAACGAGGGGCAAATTTCACGTCATCATCTTGAATTCCATGGATTTCAGATACCTCGGCTGGAATAGGAATGCCAGGATTTAATAAATACCGTTTAAATTCTGTGTTTTGGTTGGGGAATACCTTTAATAGGGCTACTTCAACCATACGGTCGCGTGTAATTGACAATCCTGTAGATTCAATATCGAAAAATACCAGTGGACGATGGAGAATTAAAGACAAAGCATGTACGTATTAAATTAAAGGGGGCGAGCAGGGTCAAAATCTTCGAGCAAATCGGCAACGCGTTTCACAAAACTTCCACCCAAAGCGCCGTCGACAACTCTATGGTCATACGAATGAGATAAAAACATCATATGCCGAATTCCAATAAAATCTCCGTCGGAAGTTTCAATTACAGCAGGCTTTTTACGAATGGCACCAACAGCCAAAATGGCTACTTGAGGCTGATTAATAATGGGTGTTCCCATTACATTTCCGAAGGTACCAACATTAGAAACGGTATATGTGCCGTCCGAAATTTCATCTGGGCTGAGTTTATTCATCTTGGCTCGACTGCTCAAATCATTCACCGTTCGAGTCAAGCCGATCAAGTTCATTTGATCTGCATTTTTTATTACCGGAACAATCAAATTTCCTGAGGGAAGGGCAGCGGCCATCCCTATATTGATATTTTTTCGTAAAATAATTCGATCCCCATCTACGGATGCATTGACCCCTGGGAACTCTCTCAAAGCTTGCGCAATTTTTTCAAGAATAATGGGAGTATAGGTTAATTTCTCTCCATATTTCTTAAAAAAATCATCTTTAACGCGATCTCTCCACTTAACCATTTCAGTTACATCAGCTTCCACAAAACTGGTCACGTGAGGAGAAACTTGTTTACTCATAACCATATGAGCAGCAATTAGTTTTCGCATCCTATCCATCTCCACTATTTCATCATTACCGCCTACACTTACAGAGGGTCGGGAAGCTGCTGGTATTGGATTTGAAGGGGTCGCTGTAGAAGTAGCAACGGATTTGGCCTCTGCCATTGGAGTTACCATTGGCTGAATCGGATTAGCCGTAACATTTCGGGTTTTCAGATAGCCCAAAATATCCTCCTTTGTAATTCGTCCCTCAAGGCCAGAGCCATTTATTTGCGCCAATTCATGTTCAGAAACCCCTTCTTTTTGAATGATGGTTCGTACCAATGGCGATAAAAAACCGGAGGAATTTCCACTGGGGGAAATTGGCTCTTCAACTACCGTTGAGGGAACCACTTTTTCTGCCGAAGCAGTTTGTTCTGAGCTGTTTGAGGCGGTTGTGGAAGGTGTCACCTGTGGTTCGACATTTCCTTCTCCGCCATTAAGTTCGGCAAAAGCCTCGCCAATTTTAACCACATCTCCTTCTGAAAACAATTGCTTGGTTAATACACCGGCAAATGGAGAGGGAACTTCTGAATCCACCTTGTCTGTTGCAATTTCAACCAGTGGTTGGTCTAAGGTTATCGTGTCCCCTACATTAACTAACCATTTGGTTAGAGTAGCTTCCATAACACTTTCTCCCAACTTGGGCATTTGAACAACTGAGGTTGACATGTGTAAAAAAAGTTTGTACAAAGGTAAGCATTATGACCTCGCTCAGCAAGGTTTTTTCAATCCCCCCTTACGCAAACCTCAATATTTTAACTCAATCGTATTCAAATACGCGGGGCAAACGGGGAGCGATGGATGTTAAAATTTCATAGGAAATGGTTTCGGCCATTTCGGCGTGGCTGCGCAAGGGCAATTCAAACCCAAAAATCAAAACTTCATCCCCCTCTTTGGGTCCATGATTGTTCAGCTGACTTACATCTACCATGCATACGTCCATGCACACATTTCCCAAAATGGGGCACGGTTTTCCTTGAACCAGAACATGGCCCTTTCCTCGACTCAAAATTCGTTTTAACCCATCTGCATATCCGATAGCAACAACAGCGATTTTTCCGTCGTGGGGCATGATAAAATCGGCCCCATAACCTACAAATTCACCTGCCTTAACCTTTCGAACTTGAAGAATGTAACTGGTTAATCGTAGCGCTTCCTCTAGGGGTTGCCCCTCGTATTGAGGGCCATATAAGCCTATCCCCAACCGAACCAAATCAAAAGAAAACTCTGGAAAACGAGCCTGCCCTTCGCTGTTTGAAATGTGCCTTTTAAATGGTTTTTTTATCCATGAAGCTACCTGCTTGCAGGCCTGCTGAAACAGTTCCACTTGGCCACGCGTCACTGCATCTTTTTCAAAATTACCGGCAGCCATCAAATGAGAGAATACTGAAATGAGCTTAAAATCTGGCGGAACCTCAGGGAATTGTTTAAAACACCCTTGTATTTCGTGCAGATCAAGTCCTAAGCGATTCATTCCGGTATTCACTTTTAAATGGCAACCAGGCAGCTCTAAATTGGCATTTGTTTCTACAAATTCCATCCATGCTTTCAGCATATTTACCGAATACAATTCAGGTTCCAATTGGTGTTTCAACAGCAATCCAAATTCTGCAGGTTGAGCATTTAAAACCATGATGGGAATTCGAATACCAAGTTCTCGCAAAGCAATACCCTCATCGGCATAGGCTACCCCAAAGCAATCAACGCCATAATTTTGAAGCAAAATGGGTAATTCTCTATATCCAATTCCATAATTTGAGGCCTTAACCATGACCATCAATTGAACACCTTCCGGCAATTTGGCCTTATAAAAGGCTAAGTTTCTGATTACGGCCGATACAGAAATCGTCAATTGAGATCGATGTGAAGCTAAAACCAGCTGATTTACAAGCTGCTCCAATTGAGCCTCTCGCCCGCCTTTAATTAACACTGCGGACTTTTCCGGAAGTACAGAATCAATCTCCTTTATGGCCACCGATGAAGACTCGAAAAAATACCCATTGGGGATCCGTTCACCTTTTAGTTTGAACCAATCTTTTCCTACACCAATAAGGGTATCAAATCCTAGAAGAAACAACCTTTGAATTAAAGTCGTATAGAATTCAAGATTCAACTCTTTACCTGGAAAATCTGACATCAGGGCTACCTTGGAACGATTTCCTGCCAACAGGAGCAATTTTTGAGCTGCGAGAAATAAGGATTCCTCGTCCATAGAATAGGCATCATCAAGAAGCAATCGCCCCCACTTTCCCTCTCTTGTTTTAAGATTTAAGGGCAAGGATTCTAAGCCCGATAAAAGCGCCTCAAACGATTTGGGATTAAATCCCAATAATTGAAGGGCCCCAACAACGGTCAATGCATTTTCGAAATCACCTTGGGTCCAATGTTCTCCTTGGATAGTCAAAAAAGATTGAGGCGAGTGAATGGAGAATGGAGAACTAGGGATGCCCCAAACCGTGGCTTCCGAGGTAAAGGCTGTTGTGATGGAAGGTGAGGATAGTTCAGGAATTGAGGGCATCGATGGCAATATCGACAGGGGAGCAAGCCAGGGTATTCTGCCGTAGAATAACTCCAATTTTTCATGAAGCAAAGCCTCTCTATTTCCATTGAAATTCTCTGAATGAGCCACACCCCAATGAGTAAAAATCCCATGGGTAGGACGAATCAGCTCCTGCAAGGTGCGCATATCTCCAGGGCCAGATATACCAGCCTCAAAAATGGCAATATCAGCATTCAAATTGAGTTGAATTAGCGACAAGGCCACGCCCAATTCTGAATTAAAACTGCCAGGGCTTTTATACACTCTGCATTGATGTTGCAGCACTTGGGAAAGCCATTCTTTGACAATGGTTTTCCCGTTTGAGCCGGTAATCCCAATTGCAATTCCCTTGAAATTGCTTCTATGCCACTTTGCCCATGCATTTAGAACCGATTGCATTCCTTTATGGGCATAAAAAACAGGCACCTTCGATAGGTGGG
>JAQCBQ010000127.1 GCA_027621385.1 Bacteroidota bacterium
AATTCCCGTTGGTGAACAGCCTTTACCGTCCCCAGGGTTCCAACGGGCATGAATATTGGAGTAGGTATTTCTCCATGTCCTGTTTTCAAATTGCCCGCTCTGGCATTTGAGCCCTCTGCTTTCTTTTCTACTGTAAAAACATGCATATCTTCTGCAAAAGTCCACAATTTTCAGCAATATTTGTTGAATGTTGACGGATTACCTGTTTGGTGCAGGAGCGGTAGCCCAGATGGTAGCTCAAGGGGCCATTTTCTTTTCCAACCCCCAACGGGGATTGGGGAAATGCCCAGCCCTATCGGTGGTTATTTGTGGTCGGAATGCTGAGCAGGATTGGAAGAAAAACTTCCCGGAATGGATGCGCTGCAAAGCTTCAGGACAGGTGGAATTTATTTTGGTAGATGACGATTCAAAAGACAATTCACTTCGAATCTTAGATGAGTTTTCAAGCCAAGATGAACGGGTTCGCGTGGTTCACCTGACCGGCAAAAAAAGACCGGGGAAGCGGGATGCCCTACACTTAGGTTTAACGGCCGCAAGCCACCCACAGGTATTTGTTACGGATGCCGATTGCCGTCCTGATTCTCCTCAATTCCTGGAACAACTTATGGAAATACTCGGGCCAGAACCGGCTCTATTTATTGGGAATGGTACCTTAATGCCCGGTTTAAGCATCAGCTCAATTTTTGCTGCTGCCGATGCGGACCGATTGGGAAGAATGAACTTTGCAGCTCTGCCTTGGATTGGATATTTAACGGCAGTAGGTCGAAATATGGCATATCCACGCGATATTGGATTGGCAGCACTCCGATATTCCTCTCGTTTTTCAACTGTTGGCGGAGACGATGACCTGGCCTTACCCTTTTTGGTTCAGCGGTGCAGAATTAAGCGATATTCTCCCTCTCCAAGAACCGAATCAGATGCCCCAGCAACCTACGGTGCCTGGAGAATTCAAAAACATAGGCATTGGACTACAGCACCCCATTACCCTACCCGCATCAAAGCTGTTTTTTTAAGCCGATGGCTGGTTTTGGCCATAAATACCCTGGCCTTAATTTCTATTCCATTTCAAACCTCTACCCCACTCATCGCATGCATTCTGTTGGGTTGGTTGATTCAATTTCTGGCGTTGGGATACTGGCAAATTCGGTTCCGTGGCTTAAATAGGCTGCCATTTAAGACTGGCCTGCTTTTCCTTTTGGCTGAATTATTGGCTATTTTTGTACCTCTTTGGCTGTTGGCTTATGGTTCCAAAAAAAATGGAAATACCCCATGGACTTTGCCGCCACAACCCTAAAACCGTTGCATTATAAAATTTTTGGTCTTGAGATTTTTGGATTTGATAGTTAAGTTGAGCCATGAATGACCATGAACTTGTTCGGCGGGCGGTTGAACTGAACGACCAGAAAGCCTTTTCAGAATTGATGAATCGGTATCAGGAATCCATCCGTATTTTTATTCTGCGGATTGTTCAAAACATGGAAGATGCCGATGATTTGACCAACTTGACTTTTGAGCGCGCGTTTAAGGGTTTGCCAAATTACCGCCCCGATTTCGCCTTTCCTACCTGGCTGTATACCGTAGCAAAAAATGCCGCTATTGATTTTAGCCGAAAAAAAAGGCTACCCGTTCAATCCATGCAAAGCTCAACCCCAGACCAACCTGAAGGGCGTGAAATGCCCATTCCGGACCAAGCCCCAAACCCCGAACAATTCCTGATTCAAAACCAAACCCATGCCCGGATTCGAGCTTTGGTGGCCGATTTAAAACCCGACTTCAAGCAAACCATCGAACTGCATTATTTTGAAGGACTTAGCGTTGAAGAAATTTCAATCCGCTTAAATAAACCCAGCGGAACAGTCAAAGCCAATTTGCACCGCGCACGCAGTTTGTTGGCTCAAAAATTTTCCGGTCGTCGCCCCTAACCTATGCACCCAATTCAATCTTATTTTCCAGAATTCAGCCAACGGCAATTTGAACAATTTGCCCTGGCGGAACAGTTGTATGCGGAGTGGAATCAAAAAATCAATGTGGTTTCCAGAAAAGACATTGACAATCTTGCATTGCATCATTTCCTGCATAGCCTAGCCATATATAAGGCACATCCATTTGAGGCAGGGGCTCGCTGCATCGATTTAGGAACAGGTGGTGGATTCCCCGGGATTCCGTTGGCCATAGCTCTCCCAGAATGCTCCTTTACCCTAGTTGATTCCATCCGAAAAAAACTAACGGTGGCTCAAGACATAGCCAATGCCTTGGAATTGAAAAACGTCCAAATTTTAAATGCCCGGATAGAATCCGTTTCAATGACGGCGGAATACATTACCGGTCGAGCTGTAGAATCCTTGCCTGATTTTTTCAACCGAGCAAGGCATTTGCTGGTGAAAAAAGGAAATGCACAGCACGGATTGTATTATTTAAAAGGCCCTGAACTCCCCGCCGGTTCCTTCTCCGGTTTCCGCCGACAACCCCAATCCTTTCCAGTACATTCCTGGTTCAACCACCCCTACTTCGAAGAGAAATGGCTTTGGCATATTCCCTTGCAAACCGACTATACACCATAAATGGAAGCATTGATTATTACCGTTCGGGGAATGACTCCAGAACTGGGCCCCAACAACTGGTTGGCTCCCAACGCCAGCATCATAGGAAATGTGAAAACCGGTTCCGATTGTACGTTCTGGTTTCAATCTGTGGTACGGGCCGATGTACATGAAATCCGATTGGGCGATCGGGTGAATGTTCAAGACGGTGCTGTATTGCATGGCACATTTGAAAAGGCTGGGCTGTACATCGGCTCTGATGTTTCAATTGGCCACAGAGCTATGGTTCATGGCTGTACCATTCAGGACCGGGTTTTAGTAGGAATGGGTGCGATTGTTATGGATCATGCCGTAGTAGAATCAGATTGCATCATTGCGGCCGGAGCCCTGGTTCCTGAGCAGGCGCATTTAAAATCGGGTTGGGTGTATGCCGGAATCCCTGCAAAACCCCTTCGAGAATTAAGGCCCGGCGAACGAGAGCGGCTGATTTTAGGCACCGCCGACCGGTATCCTAAATATGCGGTTTGGTTTACTCAGCCCGAAAAGAAAAACCTGTAAGCTCTTCAAATGAATTGTTTTCAAGCCAGTCCGGTTAAATTCCACGGCATGATGCATACTTTTAACGCATGAAATCAAATACAGACAGCACAAAATGGTGGCCCTGGTATGCGTTGGTGATTTTAGTTGAGTTGCTCCTGCTTTTTTTTCTTCATACCCTAACCCATAACCTAAGTTAGAATGCATTGGTTGGATTGGCTGGTTTTATTGGGAACCCTGTTTGGCATTGTGGCCTATGGAATGTATGCCAGCAGAAAGCAAAAGGACGCCCAATCGTTTTTACTTGGAAATCAAGAAATGCCTTGGTGGACCATTGGTATTTCTGTAATGGCTACCCAAGCATCTGCCGTTACCTTTATCTCAGTTCCAGGTAAAGCCTACCAAGACGGACTTGGTTTTATTCAGTTTTATCTGGGCATGCCCCTGGCCATTTTGGTGGTTTCGGCGGTCTTCATACCCCTGTTTTATAAAATGAAGGTTTACACCGCCTACGAGTTCCTTGAACATCGCTTCGGCAAATGGGCAAGGTGGTACACCGCATTTCTCTTTCTAGTTCAACGCGGATTGGCGGCTGGAATTACAATTTATGCCCCTTCCATTGTTCTGAGCACGCTGTTGGGTTGGAATTTAAGTTTAACCAACATTTGCATTGGTTTAATTGTCATTGTGTACACCAGCTCAGGTGGCAGCAAGGCTGTCGCCGTTACTCAAAAACAACAAATGGCGGTAATGTTGGCCGGTTTGGTTGTTGCCTTGGTTTTATTGCTCGTTTATATCCACGATTACATCAGCATGGACAAAGGATTTGAATTGGCAGGCATTGCAGGTAAAATGAATGCCATTGACTGGACTCCCGATTTTTCAAATCGATACAACGTTTGGAGCGGCGTGCTGGGCGGTTTCTTCTTGTCGCTCAGTTATTTTGGGACCGATCAATCGCAGGTGGGCCGATATTTAGGAGGTAAAAATGTACGGGAAGGAAGATTGGGCCTGATTTTTAATGGGATTTTTAAAATTCCTATGCAATTGATGATTCTTATGGTTGGCGTTTTGGTCTTTGTTTTTTTTCAGTTCAACCCTCAACCTCTGCACTTTAACTATGTTCAGTTAAATCAATTGAACAACACCTCTGCTAAAGACTCGGTACTTAGGTTGCATCAGGAATACGAAGCGCTAAGTCAGGAACGAAAATCAGAGATTCTGGCTTGGGCACAGGGAGACATAGAAAAACCTGAATTTTCAAAGTCGCTGCAGCAAAGCCTTGAAACTGAATCCGGACTCAGAGCCAGCATTAAGGGCTTGATGCAAAGCCATCTTCCGGGCGAAGACAGCAACGACGGAGATTATATTTTTCTCTCCTTCATCATGGGTTATTTGCCCATCGGATTGGTGGGCCTGTTGTTGGCCATGATCTTCTCTGGAGCCATGTCGTCCACGTCCAGCGAATTGAATGCCTTAGGTTCTGTTACAGTCATGGATTTTTTAAGGCCCATGAGACTAATATCAGAAGAAGGGAAAGCCCAGCTGTTGGCCAATCGATTGGCTACGGTGGCCTGGGGACTTGTAGCCATTGGTTTTGCCTTAATATTTTCATTGTTTGACAATTTAATTGAGGCTGTCAATATTATTGGCTCTCTGTTTTATGGGACTATTCTGGGTATTTTTTGCACCGCCTTTTTCCTTCCATTTGTGAAAGGAAAAGCCTTATTGTTGGCAGGATTCATCAGTGAAATTATTGTTTTACTGGTGTATTTTGGGCAAGGATTTTTACCGGAACAAGCAACCGGCATGGCTTACTTGTGGTTAAACCCTTTGGGTTGCATTGCCACGATGGTCTTGGCCTCTGCATTTCAGTTGGGGTTCAACTTGGTTTCTGCCTCCTCGAGTACATCGCGATAAGTAGGCAGGATTTGGCCCGCGGCAGGGACTGAAACAAGTTGCCCGCAATGGGCTGGGCGCATGGGCCGCGCGGTGCGGAGGCGACCTTGGGAGCCACCGCAAACCCGCTGGCCCGCCGCCCAGCACAGCGGACAACTGGAGAAGGCCCGTTGGCCGCCCCAATTCAAAATAAAGCTCAGAGCGATTTGCAGATTCCGAACGCGCAAGGAAATGCTATCTTTGTTGTAAGACCTTTTTGAATGGAAGATTTTATTGTATCGGCTCGAAAATACAGGCCATTGTCTTTTGATGATGTAGTGGGGCAATTGCACATTACCGGGACCTTGCGGAATGCGCTGACCAACAAAAAAATTCCGCATGCCCTGTTGTTTTGTGGTCCGCGTGGAGTAGGAAAAACAACCTGTGCTCGGATTTTAGCGAAATCCATCAATTGCATGAATCCCAGTGCGGAAATGGAACCCTGCGGAACCTGCGATTCCTGCGTGGGCTTTCAAACTTCGCATTCGTTCAATATTCATGAATTGGATGCGGCGTCCAACAACAGTGTGGAAGGCATTCGGGACTTAATTGGTCAAGTCCGCATCCCACCCCAAGTGGGCTCGCACTCGGTGTACATCATCGATGAGGTACACATGCTTTCTGCCGCAGCCTTTAATGCGTTTTTAAAAACCTTGGAAGAGCCCCCTGCGCATGCTGTTTTTATTTTGGCCACCACTGAAAAACACAAAATTCTTCCAACCATTCTTTCGCGCTGTCAGATTTTCGATTTCCGCCGCATTACTGTAGATGACATTACCGGGCATTTGATGAAAATTGCCATGAAGGAAAACATCGAGGCGGCAGAAGAAGGGTTGCATGTGATTGCCATGAAAGCCGATGGAGCTCTGCGCGATGCCCTTTCCATTTTTGATCGCATTGTTACCTTTTCGGGGAATGCCTTCGGCTACAAAGAAGTGATTGAAAATCTGAACATTCTGGATTATGATTATCATTTCCAATTGGTTGAGATGGCTCGGGCCAATCAAAGCTCAGAATTGCTGCTGAAGCTCGATGAAATTCTACAGTTGGGCTTTGACGGCGCCTATTTGCTCGGAGGACTTTGCGAACACCTGCGAAACTTGTTGGTGGTGCACAGCCCAAGTACGGTCAAGCTATTGGAAGCCACAGAAGCTTTGCGCGACCGATATGTTCAGCAATCTCAACAGTTTAGCCTTGAAACCAAACTGGCGCTGTTGGATTTAATGAATGCCGCCGATGCTCAATACCGGGTGGCCAACAACAAACGCTTGCACTTGGAATTGGCGCTGTTAAAAATGGCGGCCTTTCTACAACCAAATTCTAATCCTCCGGCTGGCCCAAGTTCCACAGCGCATGGAAATGCTGCAAGCAATGCTCCGGCGGCAGCCTCCGCCTCCACAGCAAGCGCCTCCGTTAGCAACGCCCATAAAGCCAAGCAAGAGGCTCAAATAGAACAGCCCAGTGCCCCCGCTGCCCCTGAAGCTTCCGTTGCACTTTCAAAGGCCAATGTTCCTGCTCCAGCCCATTCGCCTCCATCGGAAACTCCTGCTGCATCAGATAAATCGGCGGCAACACAGTTCCATGAAGCTACTTCAGAACGGTCGATCCTCAAACCCGATAAAGAACAAACTGAACCGATTGTTGATGCTGCGGAAATCGGCAGTTCGTCCACCGAGATTCAATTGGAGGAGCCAAAGGAATTATTGGAAGAATCAGCCCCTTCCGCTGAAATCGGCAGTTCGGCCACCGAGAATCAATCTGAGGAGCCAAAGGAATTAACGGAAGAATTAGCCCCTTCCGCTGAAATCGGCAGTTCGGGCACCGAGATTCAATTGGAGGAGCCAAAGGAATTAACGGAAACATCAGCCCCGGCGTCAGAAACCAATGATGAAGCCACCGAAATTCGGTTTGAAGAGCCAAAGGAATTGACCATGGAAGCGGCCCAGGAAGGTAAGGAGTCGGCTCCAAAACCCGATCGGGCACAGCGCCGCCGAGGTCAGCTCAACACCGGAACTCTGTCTATAAAAGATGAGATAGCGCGCCTGGATAAAACCGAAGACGTATTTGTGCCAAAGGCCGATGCGCCCTTCGATATGGAACAATTGCGTAAGGCCGTGTTGGACTTTTCGGAACAGCTCAACACCCAAGGCAAAATGGTGGCATCGCAAATGC
>JAQCBQ010000128.1 GCA_027621385.1 Bacteroidota bacterium
CCCAATAAATACACTTCGATTTAAATTTCCAGTCTGTTTCTTTTTTTTATTAAGTGATAATGAATCAGTGGGTTATATTTAGTTTGCCCTATTTCAATTCATTTTTTTTACTCGATTCACTTTTTTAAAGGCAATTTCATGCACTTCTTGTCCTGCAAATATAAAATAGGTGGCATTTAGATTTGGAGCTTGAATTTGAAGTCCTGTTAACCTTCCAAATGCCGGTAAAATAAGGCTGTCTGCACTTAAAATGCCGCATGGTAGGGTCAGGTGTTGCTTTGCTCCGCTTGGAATTCGAATGCCGGGGTGCAGGTGTCCACACATAAATGGCAATCCGGAGGCCTCTTTGGGCTCGTGGCACAGCTCTATACCGTTCCATTGCACCCGGGCAGACCGTTTTAAATTGGGAAGGTCTTTTCCGAATGTGGTTCCAAATTTTTGGTCGTGGTTGCCTAAAATCCAATGGAATTCCAATTCCTTGTGTTTTTCAAGGCTCTTTAAAAATGCGGTTGTTTCTGTAGTGGTTGGTCCGTGCAGTAAATCGCCCAATACGAAAACCCGTTCCATGTTATGCTGTGCAACAAATTCAAAAAAGGCCTGAATTTGCTTGCTGCTTGCTGTGTTGGGCAAATTAATTCCTGCCCGTTGAAAGGCTTCTGCTTTACCAATGTGGAAATCGGTTAAAAATGCGCTGCGGCTTTTGGCGTGCCAGAGAATGCGGTTTGGGAGCCATTCCCAATCCAATCCCTGCCAAGTAAAACCGGCCGATTTAGAATTAAACTGTGGAATTAGCATGGGCTTTTTTACCTTCGGTGTACATGTGTGCTTTAACCGACTCAAAGATAACAATGCCCATACTGATTTTTTCCCTTATTTTCCTTTTTATCTATGGTTGTGGAAATTCCGGACCCACAACGGCACGGGCACCCATCATCCAAACGCAACAGCAAATTAAAGAGCAGCGGACTTCTCCTTTGACCTTTGTTACCGGTGTGGTTTCGGGAGTTAAGGTTTCGATTCAGTATGGGGCTCCATCGGTAAAGGGCAGAAGCATTTGGGGCGACTTGGTGCCTTACGATGAGGTGTGGAGAACAGGAGCCAATGAGGCCACCTGGATAGAGACGGAACGCCCTATGGTTATTGCCGGGAAACGAATTCCGGCAGGTCGATTTGGTTTATTTACGATTCCCGGTGCTTCCGAATGGACGGTTATAATTAATACGGATTGGGATCAGTGGGGAGCCTATTATTACACGGCATCAAATGATATGTTGCGCACTACCGTTCCGGTGTTGGAATCGACCGAAGAACATGAGGTGATGCAATTTTCGATTGAATCGGCGGGCATTGTATTTCGGTGGGCAGGCATTGAATGGACCTTGCCCATTCAATCGGTGTAGGCGTAATTTGGCTGTATGAAATGGCCTTTAGTTTTTGGGGCTGCGGCAGGGATTGAACCGGGTTGCCCGCAAGGTTGGCGGAGCCGCACCCGCGTGGCGCGGAGGCGACTTTAGGAGCCACCGCAAGCCCGCTGGGTGCGCCTTCCGCCAGCCGCGGACAACCGGTGAAAGCCCGTTTGCCGCCCAATACCAATACCTATAAAATCAGTTGAACCTGAGTTTGAATCTAAATCAGGGTTTAAACTTTGATAGAAATACAACGGCATTGACATCGCCGAAGCCGAAGCCGGCTTTGCCTGCGATGTTGAGTTTGCCCTGCATTTGCAGCGCTTCGTTTGGAATTCGATTTGCGTCGATGTACTGTAAAATGGAGGGGTGCAGTGGCCTGGCGTTGAGCGAAGGATGGGCGAACTGATGCTCGATTTCAAGGGCCAGTGCCACCAATTCGATGGAGCCTGCCGCGCCCAGGCAATGCCCAATCATGGATTTTGTGCTGTTGATGAGCGGGAAATTGGTGCCCGATCGATTCAGCGCCTTAGCCCAATTTTGAATTTCCAGCACATCGCCCATGGTTGCCGTTAGGTGACCAGAAATCAGGTCCACCTGATGGGCTTGAATTTGGGCATCTGCCAATGCTTCTTCAATGCATTTTACTACGGCATTGGGATTGGGGGCTGTCATGCTGCCCCCTTGCCGCTGCCCACCCGCATTCACGGCTCCGCCCAGGTATTCTGCGTAAATATGGGCTCCGCGGGCCCGTGCATGCTCATATTCTTCAAGCACCAGAGCGCCAGCACCGGCTCCCGGAATAAATCCTGAGGCTTGCTCTGACATGGGGTTAGAGGCCGATTCCGGATGCTGATTTCCATTTCGGTTCAGAACCTTCATGGAATCAAATCCGCCCCACATGTAGGGGCCTTCGGCATCGCAGCTTCCGGCCAGCATAATGCGGGCTTTTCCATATTGAATTCGTTCTGCTGCCAAGTACAGGGATTCTGTGCCCGTGGCGCAGGCCGAGGAATTGGTGTAGCAGTGGTTGCCCAATCCGAGCAGTCCCGCCACCCAGGCACTGATGCCCGAAGCCATGGTTTGCTCGACCACTCTGCTGCCCAAGCGCCGGACTTCGCCTTGATCCAATTTATAAATCGCATCGCGCAGGGGCTCCACTCCGGCAAGTCCCGTTCCAAATACCGTTCCTGCCTCGAAATTGGGTGCCGAGGCCTGTTTAGAATCGGAGCTGAATCCGGCATTTTCCCAGGCTTCCAAGGCGGCAAGAGCTCCGTAGAGCATGCCTGAGCTTTTCATAAACCTCAGAGTCAGTTCGTCAAACCGATGTTGAAGTATTTCAGGGTTTACTTGAGGGCGGGCAGAGACTTGGCAGTTAAAGCCTTTTTCGGTCAATTCTGCATCCAAGCGGAGTCCAGAAGTTCCTTTTTGCAGGGCTTCAAGAAAATGGGGTACTCCAACAGCGTTGGGTGCCACCACTCCTAAGCCAGTAATAACAACGCGTTTCATTTTTGATTGTCGGGAACCATCATGCCCGAAAGGATCCCTGAGCAGACTACCTCGCCAGCCGAATTTTTCATGGTTACTTCACATTGAAGTTTACGAAGCCTGAAAAATTGTTTTTTCGATTCAACCCAAACCAAATCTCCGGGTAAGACCATTTTTTGGAAGCGAACATCAGAAGAAGTGAAGAAGATTTTTACTGGGGGTGTATCTCCTTTGTGCATGCCAAGACAAAAAATACCGAGGGTGACCAAGCCGATTTGAGCCATGGTTTCGGTGAGAATTACGCCAGGAGTAACGGGGAATTCGGGAAAATGACCTTGATAAAACAATTCATTTTCTTTGAACCGATAATAGCCTCGAACGAAATCTTCTGAAATTTCGGTCAATCCGTCAATAAATCGAAACGGAGGTTTCTGCGGCACTTTATGCAGAATAGCCTGCACCAAATCTTGGGGCAGGGTGTCAGCAGTGGGTTGGTTATATGAGCGATTCTCCTCCATCTACCGGAATAACAGCACCGTTTATCCAACGGGCTTCTGGTTGGCACATCAAATATACGACATTTGCGGCGTCTTCGGGTTGAGTACCGCGTTGAAGGGGATGTTTTTCTGCGACGGTTGAAATCAAATCTCGGCTACCGGGCAGGACGCTTAAGGCTGGGGTGTCGGTGATTCCGATTTCAAGAACATTGCTGCGAACGCCCAGGGAAGCAAATTCAATAGCCATGTAGCGACCAAGCGTTTCAAGGGCTGATTTTGCCATTCCAATGGCGGCATATCCGGGCAAGTACATGCGTCCTCCGCGGCTGGTAAATGCCAGGTTGCTGAACGGTGCAGCAATCTGTTGGTGCGCTGCCAGCTCTTGCATTACATACAGCCAACTTAAGGCCATAGCGTCATGGGTTAAGGTCAAATCGAGTGCGCCCAGCGGCTTCTGACCTAATGTAGAAACCAATGCGCCGGGAGTTCCGCGGGCTATGCTGTGCACCAGCACTGTAAACTGAATTTGCTGAAGCTGGCAGGACTTCCACACTTCATTTCGAACGTCGGCTTTAGTAATATCCGCATTAATGGACAGGATTTGACCGGGGTAGCGGTCTTCCCATTCCTTGCGCAGGGTTTCATCTCGGCTTCTCCGTTCTCGATACCAGCTTAAAACGGAATATCCATGTTGAGCTAGTTTATGGACTGTGGCCAGCCCAAGTCCGCTTGATCCTCCTAAAACCAAGGCCATTTTTCGGCCGGTAAAGCGTTCGATTATTTCCATTCCAAGGCCAATTGCTGGGCAGAAAAGCCCGGTCCAAAACTTAACATAATGCCTTTTTGTCCGGGCTGTGTACCGGCCTCTTGAACGGCCTTAAGCACAAACATAACTGTGGCCGATGACATATTTCCTACGCTATTCAAAACCTGTCGGGTATGCCTCAAGTCTTTGCCCAAGGGATGAACCAGCGCTTCCACCATTTCAATTATTTTTTTGCCTCCGGGGTGGAACACAAAGTGGTCAATTTCTGACCAATCCCATCCTAAGTCGCTTAAAAAAGGAGGTAGAATCTGTGGGAAATGCGATTCTATTTTTAGAGGAACACCGGGGTCTAAAACAATATGCAGACCGTTTTCCCTAAGGTCAAAACCCATCATGCGTTCTTCATCAAAAAAATGATACATCCGGGTGTCTTGAATTTCTGCTTGGTTTGGCTGTTGGTCTTCGGGCGCTGTGCTCAATAAAGTGCAAGCCAATCCGTCGCCAAAAATCGCCGCCGATACAATATTGGTGAAGCTAAAATCGGCGTCTTGAAAGGTGGATGTGGGCGATTCAAACGAGAGCACAACGGCTCGTTTTCCGGGTTTGGCCTTCAGGAGTTCATAGGCATAGGTGAGTCCTGAAGTTCCGCCGGCGCAGCCCATTTCGGTTACTGGCAGTCGAACCACATCGCCCCGCATCTTCAACCGATTCACCAAATAGGCATCCAAGGAGGGAATCATAATTCCGGTGCAGGAGGTGGTAATGATGTAATCCACCTGAGTAGGTTGCCAACCTGCATTGTTCAAGGCTTGCAGCAGCAGGGATTCGGCCAGGGGGATCATCTCTTGAATGAAAACGTCGTTGCGTTGAGCAAAGGTTTTTGAAGAGAATACCTCATCGATGGAAAGGATGGAATGCCTTGCTTGCACTCCGGAATTTCGGAAGATGCGCCTGGCTTTTTCCCGGTCGCGTTCGGTTTGTCCCTGCATCCATTTTTCCAAGTAGGTTAAGATGGTCGCTGCTTCTTCTCGAAATGCGGGCAACTTGGTTTCTACATGAACAATTCGAACGGGTTCAGACATGTGTGGCACAAATAAAATATCGACCGGGAAAAGAGGAATAAAATGTCAGATTGCCCCAGCCAGCCTGCAAAAATACAGATTCCAATTCCCTTTTCCGAAAAGACCGCAAAACTGAGATGGCTCCATCGTGTTTTGAAACCGAAGAAAGGCCCAACATGGACGACAGCAGTTTAAACCCATAAAAAGAAAAGGGGCTGCGTTCAAGGTCTTCAAAAATCAATCCTTGCCGCACAATCGGCTTCAATTCAGCTAGAAATCGAGGTAATTCTTCGGCATTCAGGTGGTGCAGGAACAGCGTGCCAATGGCCCAATCAAGGGGAGCTTTCAGTTCCTTACATACCGCGATTGCATCGCCTTCCAGCCATTCTACTCCTGTGGTTTTTAGCGTTTTGGCTTCTTTCATCAAGTCCGGATTGCGGTCTATTCCCAACCAGCTTACCTGAGCATTCGGAATTCTGCTTTGCAGTTCAACTAGCCCTAAACCACTTCCACATCCAAGTTCTGCAATGCGTAGGGGGCCTGTGAAGTCCAGTTTTCTTTGAAGTAAATTGGCCCAGCGGGAATAGATGCCCATCCGTAGATTTAGCCGATGTATCTCCTGCAGGTTTTGTAATAAAACCGGAACGGCCAATTCTCCATCCATCCATTCTGCCTCTTGGCTTCGTGTAGAAAAATCAGGCATGCGGCAGAATAGGTTTTCCATGAGATTTGGCCAATATGCTGTGCAATGCCAGGGGCATAAGACGGGCCCCCATTAAGGCCAAGTCTGAAATTCCGGGTCGGCCAAACAGGCCTTGAATTGAGCGACTTAAGGCCAGGCGGCCTTGAATGTCGTGTTTCCATTGCTTGGCGTACAGCTGCAAGGCCTCCGATTTGCGGTCGGGCTTAAAATTCACCTGCCGCATGACTCCATGCATGGCATGAGCCGTTCGCACTGCCAGGGCCATGCCGTTCCCAAACAAGGGGGCCACCAGGCCTGTTGCATCTCCAAGAAATGCCACTGTACCCGCTACGGCTTCTTTTTTTCCAAACCGAATTCCGCTGATGGCCAAGGGCCGATCAAAAACGGGAGTATGCGATGAGAAAAAGGCGTCTAAGGCCTTGTTTTTCCGCATTACCTGTTCTTGAAAAGGGAGCAATCCCCCCAATTCTTTCAAGGTGCTGGTTTTTACCAAATAGCACAAATTAATCCGCTTATTTTCCACTGCCGAAATGCCAGCGTACCCCCCCTTGAAATTATGCAAGGCCACGAGGTCTGCAGGCCAATCTCCTTCAAAATGCATTTTGATTCCACTGTACAAGTCATCATCGGCCAAGAATTTACGCTCAAAAAATGTATCCATTCTTGAGCGTTTTCCGTGGGCAGAAATGTACCACGGGGCGCCATATTCATTGCCTTCTCGGTCAATGGCAATTTCCAACAAACCATCGCTTCGGTGGGCTACGATTTCGGTTTCTTCAACTACATGGACTCCCGCGCTTTCTGCCTTGTTTTTGAGGAAATCGTCTAAGGCAAATCGACTGATGCCTAGGGCTTGCATATCCAGGTTGGTTTGCAGCGATCGATTCCCTGTACTGCTCAATTGGAACCTTGAAATTCGGACCGGACTGAGTTCATCGATGGGCAGCTGAAGGGAGTGCAGGTAGGGCAGCACCTCGGTACTGATGAATTCTCCGCAGACTTTATGTCTGGGATAGGTTCCGGCTTCCAAAACCAGCACGCTCAAACCTTCTTTCTGAAGGGCAGTGGCCAGAACCAGTCCTGCAATGCCTCCGCCAGCAATAATTACATCTGAGTTGGTTCTTTCCATGCTTGGCGAAGGTACAAAAGCAAAGGCCCTAAGCCGGTGGATTTTAAATTTTTTTTAGGGGCGGCTGCGGGCTTTCACCGTTAGTCCGCGTTGGCCGG
>JAQCBQ010000129.1 GCA_027621385.1 Bacteroidota bacterium
TGATTGGTTGAGCTTCGACGCTCAAGCCATGGTAGGTGTTTTTATTTCCTCACCCCACCGTGAACAAATTCCTGAAAATATTAAGGAACAACTCATTGTGGAATTGTACTCCAAATAATTAATTCTTAAGGACCAGTTAACTATGGCTATTCTTGATTTCCAAAGACCGGATAAGGTCATTATGATAGAGTCGGACAACCGCAAGGGCAAGTTCGAGTTCCGTCCTCTGGAGCCTGGTTATGGCATAACCATTGGCAATTCTCTGCGCCGAATCCTACTTTCATCCCTTGAAGGTTTTGCTATTACCAGCATCAAAATCGATGGCGTTAATCACGAATTCTCTACCATTCCAGGCGTTGTTGAAGACGTTACCGAAATGATTCTGAATTTGAAAAAGGTTCGCCTTTCTCGTCAAATCGATTCCGTTAACTCTGAAAAAGTGGTTGTCACCTTAAGCGGTGGTGGAACCTTCACCGCTGGTAATATCGGTAAATTCACATCTGCTTTTCAGGTATTAAATCCCGATTTGGTAATTTGCAACCTTGACCCTAAGGTAAAGGTGAATATGGAAATTACCATTGATGGTGGCCGTGGCTATCGCCCTGCCGATGAAAACAAAGAATTGCATAACGGCATTGATGTGGTTTGCATCGATTCTATTTTTACTCCAATTGTCAATGTGAAATACAACATTGAAAATTATCGTGTAGAACAAAAAACAGACTTTGAAAAGCTTCTTATTGAGGTGGAAACAGATGGATCCATTGAACCAAAAGAGGCTCTTAAAGAAGCTGCGAAGATTTTGATTCAACACTTTGCCCTTTTTAGCGATGATAAAATCACGCTTGATTTGGAAGAAAAAGTGAGCACGGAAGAGTTTGATGAGGAATCAATGCATATGCGTCAACTGCTTAAAACCAAATTAACCGATTTGGATCTTTCAGTTCGTGCATTAAATTGCTTGAAAGCAGCCGATGTTGAAACCATCGGAGAACTTGTTTCTTTTAATAAAACAGATCTGTTGAAATTCCGTAACTTTGGCCGCAAGTCTTTAGTGGAATTGGAAGATTTGGTTAAAGATAAGGGCTTACAATTCGGAATGAATGTAGCCAAATATAAACTGGATAAGGATTGATTTAGTAACGGACATTTGTCCATTTTTGTGCCCCTATGAGACACGGTAAGAAAGACAACCATTTAGGACGTAAGTCCGCTCACCGCAGCGCCATGTTGATGAATATGGCCAACAGTTTGATTCTGCACAAGCGAATCAAAACAACGGTAGCCAAAGCCAAGGAATTGAGAAAGTTCGTTGAGCCCATTTTGACTAAGGCTAAAACCGATAGCACTCACGAGCGTCGCCAGGCTTTTTCCATTTTGCGCGATAAGAATGTGGTTACGGAATTGTTCCGTGACGTTGCAGTAAAAATCGCCGATCGTCCAGGTGGCTACACTCGGATTATTAAAATCGGAAATCGCTTAGGAGATAATGCTGAAATGGCTTTAATTGAATTGGTAGACTACAACGAGAACTTGCTGTCTACTGGTAAGACCTCCGCAGGAAGCAAGCGTCGTACTCGGCGTGGTGCTAAAAAGGCGGAAGGAACTCCAGCTCCCGCAAAAGCGGAGGCTAAATCTGAAGTTGTTGAAACTCCGGTAGCAGAGGAAATTGAAACTCCTGTTGCCGAGGCAGTAGAAACTCCAGTGGCTGAAGCCCCTTCTTCTGAATCAACTGAAATTTCTAATGATTCCGAATCTACCGATTCTGATCCTAGTACAGAAGAAGAAACGAAATGATGCGATTCATGAAAATTTTTAAAGGTGCTTTAGCACCTTTTTTTTTGTTCAATGCCCTGCTTTTGACCTTCTCTATTGTTGGTTTTCCCAATCTTTATGGTCAAACTTTAAGCTATTCCCAAACAGTATTGATTAGCAACGCGGTACAAACTGTTCCTGCGAATAAAGTATGGAAAATTGAATCGTTTTTGCCCACCACAACAAAAGTAACCTCTACTTTTCCTACCTCCTTTAATATGGTGGTAAATGGCAATGCCTACCCAGTAGGGCACTCCGCTTTTGGTAACGTTAGCGGTAATAACTCTGAGGCTTGGTCCAGCTCCATGGTCAACACCAGCTTTCCATTTTGGCTTCCCGCAGGAAGTACCTTGGCTGCAGGAACTGGGATAGGACTTATTTCGGTCATTGAATTCAGTGTAATTCCCTGATTTTTTTGGGCGGATAATCCGGCTATCACCGTTAGTCCGCAGGTATAGGGCTGTATTGCAGCCGCTTTACGCTGGCTCCCAAGGTCGCCTGCGCAGCTGGCGCAATACTAGCCCCATACCTTTACGGGCTAACTGGTTCTATCCGGTCCGCCTTGCCTCGTTAAAACTTGATGGGAATTGGATATGCAGGTTTCCAAATTTTAATTTTTTTTTAGGAATTCCAATGCGGTACTTTACAAATTTGCACTAGTTTTGTCCTACATCTTGAATCCTTAAATGGATGCCAACCGAGTAGAAACACCACGGTGGCAAAATGATGTGGGTCTGAATACCAAAAATAGTTTCAATCCCCATTCCATTTTTGTTTCAGGGTGCCTAAAATGGCAACTATGAGCAAAACACACACTTCTTTTATTACCGATGGCTATCTTGCCAATCTTGGCTTGTTTGGTTACTCACATCTGGAACCGCTGATTTTAGCATCTTTGGTTTCTTCTGAGCCCCTTCTTTTAATTGGAAAGGCTGGAACTGGGAAAACTCAACTTTTGAATCGGCTGTCTGATAAGTTGAAGTTAGAACATCGGCATTACAATGCCAGTTTACTTTCTTTTGATGATTTACTGGGGTTTCCTTTCCCCGATTCAAATCAAGAATCCATTCGATACTTGACGACACCCTCTTCAATCTGGGGTGCACAATCATTGTTCGTCGATGAAATTAATCGCTGTAAACCCGATGTGCAAAATAAGTTCTTTTCACTCATACATGAATGTAAAATTCAAGGTGTGCCTCTTACAGAACTTAAATTTCGATGGGCCGCTATGAATCCTGTGGCCACTGGCTTATCCCCAGACGATTTATATGAGGGGTGTGAACCCTTAGATCCTGCTCTTGCCGATCGCTTTTCCTTCATTGTTGAAGTGCCCGATTGGCAAGATTTGACCGAGGTAGATCAACGGCATATTCTTAATTCCATCTCCGGTTTAGTTGGCATACAACCGGATTTGGCTTTTTTTCTACAACAGGCTACAATTAGGTTTCAACAGTTGCAACTATGCCAACAAAGTACGGAGTATTTTCTTCGGGTTTCGGCTTTGTTGTTTCAAGAAGGACTTAGATTGTCTCCGCGTCGCCTTCAAATGATGGCTAGAAATTTTTTGTCCATTCAAGCCGTATTCTTAGAATTGGCAAACCAAAATTGGGTTATTGACGTACCCGAAATTCAAGACTATTTGTGGCTAACTCTTAAATATAGTCTCCCTCAACGAGCCTATCGAACAGATTTTACTGAACAATCCCTAGAAGCCTTTCATGCCACTGCCTGGCGGCTGGCTAGTATTACCGACGCTTCTGAAAAGTGGGCTGTTGAGTTTTTTATGCTTGAAAAGCCGCAGGATCGTGTAGAGTTTATCCTTGATGCCAATATCGGAAAAGATGTCAAAAGTCTGGGTTTAGTCCGATGGCTTGGTCATGGTTCGGATGAACTAGCTAAAGCTGTTTTTTGCTTTTCTCTTTTCCCCCTTTTGCAACTTCATGATATGGTAACAGAGGATGCATTTCAACAGGTCCTAAAAATTGCTTTACCCATTTTGAATGTAGATGGAAATTTGGAGTGGAAAGAAGCGGGGGGAGATAGAAATGGTGCCCATCCAGCCTGGGCCTCCTGCCTTAAAGTATTGAAAAAACTGGAAACGCATAATCTGGAACGGAGTAAACGCGCCAAACAAATGTTTCTTTACGTTTTGGTGCATTTAAAGTTGGCTTTTGACCCTGAGCAGTTGGAATTGGATTTGGAGGAATGCTTCCTTTTTGCTTCATCTGCCTTAGCTGCTGCTGAGCCATGGAAATAACACGAATTTCTAAGGCCCTTAATAATACAGGAGGCCCAAGGTCAAGGACAAGAAAAGAACCAGTTCGGTTATCCTTTCTTGAGGCATTGGGCTCTTCGGCCGTATCTTTTCAAGAAAATATTTATTTTAAACTACCTGAATATTGTCCTGATATACCAGGGTATTTATTGGGATTATTTTCTGAAAAAATGGGCCTTTCTTCATGGGATGCAATTTCCCTTGCAATTCCTTTACCTGAAAGGCCTTTATATGTTTTCCCCAGTTTGAATAATGTTGGGCTACATAGCGATGAACTTAATCTTGTTCATGCTCTAGTTTTGGCTCGGTGCAATTCCTTCACCTATCGACCCGACCGCGATTTTATTTTTACTGCCCATCGGCTTAATCGTTCCCTTCAATTGATAGAATTTAATCCCTTTTCGTTTTATGGTTTGGAATAATGAACGTGTTTTAGCTGTTTTAGCTGACTTGATTTCCGAAAACCCGTTTGCGTGCCAGGCTTTACTTTCGATATCTACAATTCAATTCAATACCGAAACGCCAACCCTATCGGTTTCCTTACAGGCTAAACCTGTTTTGTCAATTAATCCAGACTTTTTAGCTGCCCACGTTGAAACCGAAGAAGAGTTGAAGGCCCTATTCTTACACGAATTTCTACATGTTTTATTAAACCACACGCTCAGGTATTCTGAAAATTCATACCTTCTAAATTTAGCCTTAGATGCTATAATTAATAGCATTATTCATCGTTGTTTTGGGAGTCAATATTCTGATTTTTTTCGTCGATTTTATGGGAATCAAGGACCAACAGTGCTCCTTCGACCCGCTGAACGGGACGAAATCCCGGCGTTGTTCCTAAACACGCATAAAAATATATACTTGGGCAATGTGGCTGCCGATGATTTACATGAACTATTGGATTTTTTATTGGGCCAGTCCATAGAGCCACACAACTGGATATTGATCGGGAATCATTCCTCAACACAACCTGTTTCAGAAGAAAACAAGGCCATTCTTGATGGTATCTTAAAACGGAATAATGGTGTTGGTATTTGGTCAAAAGGTAAGGAGCCCGGAGAGGGCAATAAACTTGAACATCGGTATATTCAAGGACGAGGTCCTGGAATTGCCCGCTGGAGAGCCCAAGTGTACATGCAGCTTCGTGCCTACTTATCTCCACCGATGAATAGCCTTGAACACCAATCCATTCGGTTAAAAACACCAATCGCAAATGCCTTAGATCGATCCGCCTATTTTAAATGGATTCAAGGTCGAATGCTGCCCATGTTTGAACAGCAAAACAAACTTGACTTAAAGGTGCCAAGAGCCCTTGTTTATTTGGATGTAAGCGCTTCCATGAAACCTGACTTGGTTCTGATTATCGAGCTTTTATATGCATTGAAATCTAGAATTCCAATGGAAATTTTTACTTTTTCAAATGCTGTGAATCTGCCCATTTGGAAAGGTAAGGGCTTGAAGGTAAGTACTACCCAAGGCACCGATTTAGATTGTGTCATAGATCATATGAATAAGCATAAGTCGCATCGAGCCCTTATTGTCACCGATGGATATTTGCCCTCAATAACCAATGGACTTCAGCTGAAATACATTTCCCTGTTTTTTATTCTTAGCTCAACAGGTAGTACTCATTTTGTAAATAAGTATGAATTTCCTTACCATCAATTAAATGCTCTACCCGAATGAAACGTTACTCAGAAGCTGTTTTAAATGGCCATCCCGATAAATTTTGCGATTTAATCGCAGATACACTTATAAAAGAATTATACCAAATAGACGAAGGAGCGTATGCTCAGATAGAAGTATCCGTTTGGTCCGATCGTATCTTTTTAACCGGCGGAGCCGTTACTAAAACACCTGCTCGATTAAAGGTGAATGACATCATTGTCGCTTTAGGTCAAGAAATTGGTTATACCTCATCAAATTATATTGACGCATCCCAATATAAAATTCAGGACGAGGTCTGTTGGATGACAGGAAATCCTAGGGATTGGACCTGTTTTTCGAATGATCAAAGTATTGTTATTGGATATGCAGGGTATGATGCATTAACCCATTTTTTACCTCCAGAACATTTTTTAGTTTGGTATTTTAGAGAGGCTTTAGAAAATAGTTTAAGAGGCGGTCGCCTATTGGGGCACGGGCCGGATGGAAAGCTTCTAGTTATGATGAGAGAAGAAAATAATAAGTGGACCTTAGACGCAGTATTGGCAACCGTGCAGCAACAAGCAGCCACCTCTTTTTTGGAATTTACCGAATTAATTTATCTAGTATTGGAAGATGCTTGGAATCAACTTAAATTTCGAGACACCCGTTGGCATGGGGATTTTGAAGACATTCAAGTTCGTATCAATCCCAATGGCCCTTTGCTGAATGGGGGAAGCGATGGAGACAATGGACAAACGGGTCGAAAACTGGTTATGGATTATTATGGGCCTAGAATACCGATTGGAGGAGGCGCCTGGTATGGTAAAGACCTAAGTCATATTGACAGGATTGCTGGAGCGAATGCCCGTAAACTGGCAGTGGATCTAGTAAGCTTAGGCGCTACAGAAGCACATATTTCGGTTTGTTTTGCACCTGGTATAGACCAGCCTATACATATTGATATTCAATCGGAAGTGCGTCCTTCTGTTTTGCTAGAAGAGTATTTTTCATTCAGCTCAATGCGTTCCAGAATGTCAAGCCAAGCTATGGAATATAATTTAAGACAATTGGGAACCTATTATTGGAATTCAGCCTGGTTTAATTCTCCTGATGAATTAACTTTTTGAATTCAATACCTTGTTAAAAGGCCACTATTTTTATAAAGAACTACTCATAATCCTGCTGAAAGAACCCTTTCGTTTGGTTAATACATTTCCATTTTTAATTTTTGAGCGTTCATGGTTGAAATACCAACTAGCAAGTCAATAAATAGGCCGGTCTATTGTTTTTGTTTATGTGGTCTTTTAATGGCATTGAAAATCCGAGTTATTAAAATTTATAGATGTGCATAATAACTTCA
>JAQCBQ010000130.1 GCA_027621385.1 Bacteroidota bacterium
GCTTCAATCCCTGCCGCAGCCACCTCATGGATTGCTCCCCCTTTTAAGCCAAAATGCCGCTGGCGGGCGGGATTGAACAAGGTTGCCCGCAAAGACGGTTGGGTTGCTGCCCATGCGCTGCGCAGGCGACCTTGGGAGCCCGCGTAAAGCCATTGGGCAGCCCCAACCGGCTGCGGACTACCTGTGAAAGCCCGATAACCCGCCCAAATCCCAATCTCAAACTGTATCTTTAGCCTCACTAATAAGCCCATTATGGATCTGAAGTTCAATAAAAATGAGGATGCCCAGCGCCTGCTGCTTTCTGAGCTGAAAACCCGTACAGAACGCCTGCGCATGGGTGGGGGAGCGGCTAAGCTCGATAAGCACCGCAGCCAAGGAAAAATGACGGCCAGAGAACGCATTGATTTTCTGAAAGATAAGGACAGCCCGTTTTTGGAGCTGGGCTTGTTTGCCGGAGACGACATGTACAATGAAGATGGGGGTTGCCCCGCCGGCGGAGTGGTTATGGGGCTGGCCACCGTGAGCGGCCGGCAGTGCCTGATTGTGGCCAACGATGCCACAGTAAAGGCAGGAGCCTGGTTCCCCATTACCGCAAAGAAAAACCTCAGAGCCCAGGAAATTGCCATGGAAAACCGCCTGCCCATTATTTATTTGGTGGACAGTGCCGGGGTGTATTTACCCAAACAAGATGAGGTGTTTGCCGACAAAGAACATTTCGGTCGAATTTTCAGGAACAATTCCATCATGTCATCGATGGGAATTACTCAAATTGCTGCCGTGATGGGGCCTTGTGTGGCCGGAGGAGCCTACCTGCCCATTCTGAGCGATGAAGCTCTGATTGTGAAGAAAACCGGCTCGATTTTTTTAGCCGGTTCTTATTTGGTGAAGGCCGCCATAGGGGAAGATGTGGACAATGAAACCCTGGGCGGAGCCTTAACCCATTCTGAAATTTCGGGGGTAACCGATTACGCCTGCGAAGACGATGCCGATTGCCTGAAGCGCCTCCGCTTTATTATGGATAAGTTGGGTAAAACTCAAGATGCAGGATACGACCGGACCGAGCCGAAACTCCCCAAACGCGCCCTGAACGATGTGTATGGCGTGCTGCCCGAAAACCGAGACCAACCCTACGATATGCGCGAGCTGTTGGAGTGCCTTTGCGATGAAGGAGAAATTCAAGAATACAAGGCAGGATACGGGAAAACCCTGGTTTGTGCCTATGCCCGAATTGATGGATGGGCCGTAGGAATTGTGGCCAACCAACGGTTGGTGGTGAAAAATAAAAAAGGAGAAATGCAGTTTGGGGGCGTGATTTATTCGGATAGCGCCGATAAAGCCGCCCGCTTTATTATGAATTGCAACCAAAAACGAATTCCGCTGGTGTTTTTGCATGACGTCACCGGGTTTATGGTGGGCAGTAGATCTGAGCATGGTGGTATTATTAAAGATGGAGCCAAAATGGTGAATGCCGTTTCAAATTCCATTGTTCCAAAAATCACCGTGGTGATTGGAAATTCGTACGGAGCGGGCAATTACGCCATGTGTGGGAAAGCCTACGATCCGCGGTTTATCTTTGCTTGGCCCAGCGCACGCATTGCTGTGATGGGCGGAGCTCAGGCCGCCAAAACCCTGCTTCAAATTCAAAAGGCCACGCTAAAGGCCAAAGGAGAAGAACCCAATGCCCAAGCAGAAGCGCAGCTGCTGGAAACCATTACCCAGCGCTACAATGCCCAAACCAGTCCATATTACGCTGCGGCTCGGCTGTGGGTAGATGAAATTATAGATCCGGCCCAAACCCGAATGTACATTTCGGCTGGACTTCAGGCCGCCAATCAATCTCCGGAACAGCGGGCATTTAATCCCGGTGTGATTCAAACCTAGCCTGGTTTTGCGGGGAATCGTGGGGTTCACATTGAACCTAAAATGCATGCAGATGCAGTCCGATTCCTGTAAAAATGTGCCGTTGCGTTGGGTTCTGCCAATTTAGCGTCAGACTTGTACCTTTGCACCATGTCGAAACCATTGACGATTACGGCGGCCCTGCCTTATGCCAACGGCCCCTTGCACATTGGGCACCTGGCCGGAGCTTATTTGCCGGCCGATATTTTTGCGCGCTATCAGCGGTTGCATGGCCGCGATGTGGCTTTTATATGCGGGTCAGATGAGCATGGTGCAGCCATTACCCTGCGTGCCCGAAAAGAGGGAATCAGCCCCAAAGAAATCATTGATACCTATCACGAAATCAATCGGAAGGCCTTTTCTGATTTTGGTATCTCATTTGATATTTACCATCGGACCTCAGATGACTTGCACAAAGAAACGGCTCAGGCCTTTTTCAGCACCCTACTTGAAAAGGGCGCTTTAGAGGTGCGGGAATCAGAGCAGTTTTTTGATGAGCAATTTCAACAATTTTTAGCCGACCGCTACATTACGGGTACCTGTCCGAAATGCAAGCAGCCGGGAGCCTATGGCGACCAATGTGAGAAATGTGGCAGCTCGCTGAATCCCGACGATTTAATTCAGCCTCAATCGACCTTGTCGGGCGGCACTCCGGTAAAACGGAAAACCAAGCATTGGTATTTACCTATGCAGGAGCATCAGGCATGGCTTCAGCAGTGGCTGAGTACCGGAAAATTTGACGGCATGCAAGCCCCGGTTACGGCCCACAATCCGGAAGAGTGGAAGTCCAATGTTATGGGGCAGTGCATGTCTTGGCTTCAGGACGGCCTGCGGCCCAGAGCCATGACTCGAGATTTGGATTGGGGAGTTCCGGTTCCCCTTCCCGATGCCGAGGGAAAAGTGCTGTACGTTTGGTTGGATGCACCTATTGGGTATATTTCGGCCACCAAAGCCTGGGCTAAGGAACATGGCCGGTCTTGGCAGCGCTATTGGACCGATCCTGATGCCCGGTTGATCCATTTTATTGGAAAAGACAACATCGTGTTCCATTGCTTAATATTTCCAATTTTATTAAAAAGCCATGGCGGTTTTGTTCTTCCCGAAAATGTGCCGGCCAATGAATTCCTGAATTTAGAAGGGCAAAAGATTTCTACCAGTCGGAACCATGCCGTTTGGCTGCACGAATACATGCAGGATTTCCCTGGAAAGCGCGACGAATTGCGGTATGTTTTGTGTTCCATTGCCCCTGAAACGGGCGACAGTGAGTTTACCTGGAAGGATTTTCAAACTCGGGTGAACAGTGAATTGGTTGCTGTATTGGGAAATTTGGTGAACCGAGTGATGGTTCTGCACCATTCTTATTTTCAAGGTCGGTGTTCGCGTGCTGCCGGTTGCGAAAAACCTGAATTGCACAAGGCCGTGGCCCGGATGTACGATGAGGTGCAACAGCATGTAGAGGCCTACCGCTTTCGAAATGCCCTGCAATCTGTCATGGAATTGGCGCGCGAAGGGAATCGGCACCTCACCGTCTGTGAACCATGGAAAACCATTAAAATCAATCCGGAACAGGCCCAAGCAGATTTGGAGGATATGCTGTGGATGTTGGCTCATCTGGCGACGGGCTTACAGCCTTTTCTGCCCGATACCGCTCAGCGCATGTTGCACATGCTAAACCTGCCCGAAAAATTAAATTGGCAGGATGAAATTGCCTGGGAGCGCGAGCATCAACTGAATGCGACGGAAATGTTGTTTGAAAAAATTGAAGATACAGCCATGGATGCACAACGCGATAAATTAACACCACAGGCTCCTGAGGTTCCGCCAAATACTACGCTCTCGCCTGCTTTAGAATCCATTGCCTTTCAGGATTTTAGTCGATGCGACATTCGTATTGCCACGGTGTTGGCGGCCGAACCTGTTGAAGGAGCCAACCGCTTGCTTAAATTAACTGTCGATACGGGATTGGATACCCGCACCGTAGTTAGTGGAATTGCCGAGCATTATGCTCCGGCTGAAGTGGTGGGTCGGCAGGTATGCCTATTGGTGAATTTAGAACCCCGTACATTGCGGGGCGTTGAAAGCCAGGGAATGATTTTAATGGCTGAAGATGCATCCGGACGGCTCCATTTTGTTTCGCCTCCTGAGGCCGTAAACAACGGAGCTACGGTAAAATAAATGGTTCATGGCTAGCGAATCTGTACCAGCTTCCTCGTTTCGGGTGCCCGCATTCTGGCCCCTGTTCGAAGAGGCGATACAGCAAGAAAGCCATGTGGCGGTGTTTGCCGACCATGGTTTTGCTCCCGAAACCCTTGAGGGAACATACCGCCCACCTTTGGCTTCGATGGTATTGGCCTGGGGCGCCAATGAAGTTTGGACGGCGGAAGAAGGTGAAAATCCGTTTACTCAGCCCGATTTGGGGCGGCCCTGGCTGGGGGTTTGGAGTTATGAGCAAGGCTGGCAGGCTGCAGCTCCCCGAAAAACCCCAACACATGCCACTGAACCGGCTTCGCCCTCGTTCTTCTCACCCAAGCATGTGTTGTATTTTAACGGGGCAGAATGGAAATACATTGGAGAAGATGCGGGTGGACCGAGGGAATGGTTGGCCCAAACCGGATGGACAGAGGCTCCAATTCTACAGGAAACACCAAGGTTGAACGCAGAATGGCAGTTTCCCCATGCCACCTACATGTACAAAGCCAAAACCCTGTTGGAGCATATTCGCCGGGGAGACATTTATGAAATCAATTTTTGCAATCGATTGCAAATCACCTCAGACATTGAATCAGGTTGGGAACAATGGAAGCGGCTTGTTTCGATTTCTCCGATGCCCTTTAGTTGCTATATCAAGACACCTGAATTGGAGCTGGTATCGGCAAGTCCCGAACGGTTTTTTTCATTGAGGCAGGGATTGGTCTTTTCTCAACCCATGAAGGGAACCATACCCCGAGCAGGCAATCCGAAGGACGATAAAATCGCCGCTGAAACCTTGAAAAACAATCAAAAGGAACGTTCTGAAAACATCATGATATGTGATTTGGTGCGGAACGATTTAAGTAAGGTGGCCGAACAGGGAACGGTACAGGCGCGCGATGTATGTCAAATTCTTCCGTTTAAAGGCGTACATCAAATGATTTCAACCGTTGAATGTAAGCTTAAATCGGGGTTGAGCCTGCATGATGTTTGGACAGCTACCTTTCCAATGGGCAGCATGACCGGAGCGCCAAAAGTCAGGGCCATGGAATTGATTGCTGAACTGGAAGAGCAGCCCAGGGGATATTTTTCTGGCAGTGCCGCTTACTTTATTCCTGAACTCGGCTTTGAAAGCAATGTTATTATTCGCAGTATGATTCGGCAAGGCGAGGGGCCTTGGTATATTGGTGTGGGTTCGGCCCTAACCTTTGACTGTGTGCCGGAAGACGAATGGCAGGAATGTCAATGGAAAATCGCTCCTTTTCGCCGCCTCTTTAACCTGGAAATCAGCAACGATGCTCGATCGATTTAAGGCCTTTATTCTTACCTATGGAATGCCCGAACCGCCAAGTGGAATTCTGGCCATGGTAAGTGGAGGGGCCGATTCAATGGTTCTACTCCATTTGCTTCAACAGGCAGGATATTCTGTTCAGGTGTTGCATGTTAATTATGGATTAAGGGGGAACGAATCCGACATGGATCAACAGCTGTTGGAATCGTATTGTCAGCGTCAGGGCTTGGAATGCAAGGTAATTCGGTGTAGTCCAGGCCAACTTACAGGAAACATTCAAACGGCTGCTAGAGAATTGAGGTATCGGGAAGCTGAAGCTTGGATGAACGAGGCTGGATTTGAGGCCATAGCCACCGGGCACCAGTTGGACGATGCATTAGAAACCTGTTGGCTCAATTTGATTCGTGGAACAGGCATTGAAGGCTTGAAGGGGATTGCTCCCTATTCCGGACGAAAAATGCGCCCTTTGCTGTGGGCCACTGCCGATGAGGTGCGGGCCTTTGCTAAAAGCCATGGCATTCCATGGCGGGAAGATCAAAGTAACAGCAGCGATGCCTATCGGCGTAATGTACTGAGAAATCAAATCCTGCCCCAGCTTAAGGCTTGGAATCCTAAATGGGCAGAGGGATTTGCTCAGACCTTGGATAAATTGCAAACCACAGCGGAACTGCAACGGGTGCACATCAACCGGATTCGACAGCAGTTGCTGCACGAAGACGACCGCACCGGCCACCTGAAAATTTCGGTCTTGGAATTGGCAGGGGCAGGCATCAACGAAACCACCATGGGCTGGTTGCTGATGCCCTTGGGCTTTTCTGAAGCCCAAGGCCGCCGTGTTTTTTCTTTGCCGAATGGAGAAAATGGGAAAAAAATAATCGGAGAAACCCATACGGCCAGCCTACAAATGCCCTTTATTTTCATTACTGAAAATGTGGAAGAGCCCAATTGGGAATGGAAAGGAAGTGTGCAGGAATTGCTGGAAGGTGCAGTGCATGGAATCGCTGCTGAGGTTCGGAATGCAGCTGAATTGAGTCCAGACCCGGATCGGTGTTCGGTGGGAATTCGTTCCTTGAATGACCAAGTATGCATTCGACCTTGGAAAGCGGGCGACCGCATTTATTTTGGCAGGGGCCATAAAAATGTGAGCGATGTCATCAATGAAGCCTCAGTGTTGAATCCATTGAAGTCAATGGTTTATGTGGTTGAAATGGAAGGATATGTGGTTTGGGTGCAGGGAATTCGAAAGGCCCCTTTGCGGCAAGAAGAGGGAGAACTGTACTTGGATTTGCATTGGAATGTAGACCTCCACCATTCCGATATTTAATTGAATTCCCAGCGTCGGCTTTCTGTTTTGATGAACCGCCGAACCACCTCTCGGTCGGTTCCCGGGCGTAAATCAGAAAAAATTAATTTCATCTTTCTCAGTCCGTCTTTTTCCAGGGCAATGATGCTGGGTTGGCGGTTTTGCTGAGCCTGAAAGAAAAAACCGGCCGCCCTTTTTTTGCCTAGGTATGTGGATTGTATGGCACTTTTGGGAGCCGTGTAAAAGCAAATCAACCGCCCCTCTTTTTCTGCAATCAACCAGCGTTCCTCCATTTTAGAATTCGAATACGATAAAACGCCTTCTAAACTTCCATTTTGGTGGCGGGTCCAGGTAAATGCCTGGCTCGCTCCC
>JAQCBQ010000131.1 GCA_027621385.1 Bacteroidota bacterium
CGCGGTATTTATCGATTTTATACCAATTCCTCCACAGTTCATTTCGGTAAGCTGTAACTTGGATTTCGCCCCTTTTGTAATTATAGGTATAGGTTAAATTGGCCTGGCGTTGAGTGGAACTGATTTGGTCCATTTGGCTTCCGGCATACCTTCGGTAGGGTGTACTGAGTGCATCTTCGCGTGTTAACCCAAGGTAGGATTCGTTCGCCTGCTCATTTATTCCCCCAATTTTTACCGCCAATGCATGTTGCCGTCCATTTTTTTCATTGCTGTTTACCCGGACTTTTGCCATAAGGTCGTTGCGGTTAAACCCGGTATTACCACCACCATCCAATTGCTTAAACCCCTCGCTGTATAAGTTTGAGGTTTCTACTACATACGCAAGATTCTTGTGGCTGTTTCCAACCCAGGCTTGACCCTGCCTGTGCCCAAAACTGCCAGCCGATAAGGCAATGCTTCCACTAAATTCGTCGGGGATGGGCGTAGATAAAAAGTTGATGGCGCCTCCTGTTGTAAAAGGCCCATACAGCAATTGACCGGACCCTTTTAAAATTTCTATTCCTTGCATCCGAATGGCATTGGGGAAAAAATAGGCAGCCGGAGCTGAATAGGGCGCCGGTGACATTAATATGCCATCCTCCATAATTGTAATGCGGCTTGATCGCTCTACCCCAGAACCCCGTATTCCAATGTTCGGACGCAATCCAAATCCATCTTCTTCCTGTATGGATACACCGGGAACGCTCCATAGCGCTCGGTTTGGATCTGTTGGAGCTAATTTTGCCAGTTCTGCAGGAGAAATATAAACGCCCGAGCCTGGAACTCGATGCGAGGATGATAAACGGTCTGATACCACCATGGCCTCCCTCAATCGAGCCGAACTGCTGCTTAATTTGATTTTTAAGGTTAGGGTGTCTCCCAATTCCATTTTACGAACCTCTCGGGATGGCATATAACCAATGGCTGAACCAATGATTCGAATCTGGCCTGCCTTAGATAATTGGATTTCAAAGGCCCCAACTGCATTGCTGGCGGCAAGCTTAGAACTTCCCTCAATTTGAATGTGGGCCCCAATGATGGGCGTTACCCCATCTCCCTCAGTTACAGTCCCACGGATTACAATGCCTTGAGCTGAAATAGCACCAAAGGCAATTAGGGCAATCCCCCCACTTAACCAAAATCGAATACCTGAAAGGAGTTCCATGCGTCTTTGTTTTTTACAGAACAAAGAACTTATTTAGAATGATTCTAAACAATCCCACTTTAAGGGGGAATTTTTTGCTATATCCCCCAAATAGGGGGTGTTAATTGAAGGACAAGGTAAAGCCCGCCATAAAATGCCGTCCGGCCATTGGATACACGTAGTTTTCTGTAATGGATTGTCCTCCAAATATATAGCTAAATGAATAGCCATTTGGTGCATATCTGGCATTCCAAAGATTGAAAACGGTACAATGCAAGCCTAGACCAAGCCCATTTTTCCAATTTTTTTGCCAATGTAGGCCTATATCACAGGTATAATACGCTGGCAAACTTCGGGTAATTTCTCCGGTGTTATCTAAAAACTGCCTTCCTACACCTTTATGTGCCCATCGAATTTCCAATCCTTTTAATGGGGCAATAACCAGGGTGCTGGCGGCCGTCCAATCGGGCGAGAAGGCAATGGGAGTGTTCCCACGTGCAATGGTAATCTGGCCACCATTGTCGTAATTATCCATATACTCAATGAAGTTCAAAATCCGATTTTGGCTGTAGCCGAAATTACCGGTTACCCATAAAAAGGGTTTGGGTTTTACCATCCATTCGATTTCTGCTCCAATTCTGTAGCTTCTGGAAGCATTGGTCCTGGTATAGGCTCCAACATCGTTAATGGCTCCGGTAAGCACCAGCTGGTTTGTATAGTCCATCCAAAATCCGGTAATCCGCGTCCACCATTTTTTACCTGAAATCCGATATGCAATTTCCAAATCACGAAGTACTTCATGCTTGGGTTTTTGATTGGGGCCCGTTTCGTAATCCACCCGATTGGGTTCCTTTTGTGCCAGTCCAAAAAAGGCTGAAAATTCTTGATTTTGATTTGGATTCCAGATTATTCCCCCTCTAGGGTTTATAAAATGAAACCGATCTTCCACCTGAATGGAAGGTTGGCCGGCAAATCCTTGAATGCTGTAGCTCACCCCCCGGTACTGAACATCGGTGTGGATGACTACGTTAGAACCAATTTGGTAGGTTGCTCTGCCAAAGGCATTGTACTCCGTTTTTTCAGCGGGATGGTCATAATACCTTAGGTTGTATCCGTTTTCCGGAGCATATTGAGCCCAATTTAGCGTTCCAAAATGCTGTCCTAGATACTGATACAATCCCAATCCACCATTGAATGACCAGCGTTTGTTTGTCCAGCTAAGTACGGCGTTTCCACCAAAAAAATGATTGTCCAGCCACAATCGACGAATGACATCGGAAGTATCTCTGAAATCACCCAGACTAGCTATTCCATAGTCGCTCATCAACTCCTGTACTTTGTATTGCTCGTAATAACCTCGCCCTTTTGTGTAGAAACCCGCCATTCGAAGAATCAGATTTTCTTTAAATCGATGGGTAAAAAAAAGCTGGTAATGGTCTTGTTGATAATTGTCGGTTTCATTTTCATAAGGAGTGTTTCGTTTCCCATTATCGGTTCCGGCTGAATTAAAGGTGGGAATGGAATCAGCCAATGCTTGGGGTACTCCATACCAGGCTTGGTAGGTGATTTCCTTGCCGGAAAAGGCATGAAAAATCAACGAAGATTTTTTACCATGATACGCTGTCTTGAGGTAATACGACCGCAGGTCGCTGCTAGCTCGGTCTATAAAACCATCCGACTGAATTTTTGACAGTCGTAGCTCGGCCGAAAATCCAGGGCCCAATCGACCAGTTCCCATTTCTATGGTATTTCTCAATGCGTTAAAACTACCTCCTGAAAATCGGTACCTGGCAAATGGACGATCAGATTGTTCCAGGGTATTCAAGTGAATGGCCCCACCAAACGAACCTGCTCCCTGCGTACTTGTTCCCGCTCCGCGTTGGACTTCTATGCTCCCGGCAGAACTAACCAAATCAGGAGTGTTCACCCAAAAAACTCCCTGAGACTCAGGGTCATTTACGGGGATTCCATTGATGGTTACATTGATTCGGGTTTGGTCGGTGCCTCGGATTCGAATGCCAGTATATCCAATGCCGGCTCCAGCATCCGAATGCGTAACCACCGAAGCTGTTTGATCAAGCATAACGGGTAAATCCCTACCTGTATTCAAGGGTTCTAAATCTGTTTTCTCAAATCTGGTGTAGGTTACAGGAGCTCTATCGCTGGCTTCAACCACCCGAACTAGGTATTCCGGCTGAACATACATAAATGGGTTCAGTTGAAGTATTTTGGGGCATTCATTTAGGGTATTTGCCGCGGTTACTGTATCGGTCTCAAATCCTAGGAATCGGATTATCCATTGTTGCCCCGGATTAAACGGCAATTCAAGAAATCCATTTTGGTCTGAAATCCGGACTAAAAAACCATCGGAAGCTGTAGCTCCGGCCAAAGGCCGCTGTGTGCTTTCTGAGCGCAATTGTAGGCTCCACTGACCATAAACAAGCACGATGCTGCTCCAAAAAAGATTGATAAGGACGATTTTTTTCATATCCATACAAGGTTTAAATACTCTACCTCAGGATACGGTGAAACCGAAACCGCTACCTCCGCCGGTATTACCCGGATCAGGTTCTGCTGCAAGAGCATCGGGTATTATCTCAGCCTTTTTGGGGCACCCCGAGGTGGAACAAATGTATAAAAAGAATGCTAAATGGTGGTGTACACGATGCCAACTATCTCTTATTTACCTAAATCTTGAGTGTTCTCCGAATGAAAGTGCCTTCGAGTTTTAAATAGTTCTTTTACATTCAATGGCCGATCTTCCGGCCACCAAATAAATCCATCTAGCCGAGGTTGAGGCTCAGGCTTAAAAGGGAAAAGGGTGCCTTGTGGTGAGCCAAGGCAGGTCAATCGTTCCAGGTTTTTATTGCTAAAATCCATGCGCATCGTGTTGCAAGACAATTCATTGCGTCCAGTAATTCCGTCTTTATCACTGGGGTAATAAATGGACTTTGCTGGCTTATACACCCATAGCCGGTGTAAGGAGTTTTCAAGAAAAATGCCCTCCATACGTTTGCCCGAAATTTGTTGGAATAAGGTGTCGTATTGCTGTACCATAAGGGCTCGATTTTCCAAAAACAAGGAATCTTGACCATTGCCGTTTTGCTTCATGAAAATCTGCTCGGCCGTCATTTGAGTTGAATCGCTCCACAGTACAGGATCACCCTGCAGATTCATTATGGAATCCTGTTTATGATAGGTGAAAAACATCGAACGACCTTGAAGTTGAGGTTGAAAAAAGGCAACATTTCCATGCCCTTGAAGTTCTTGCTGCTCGCCGTTTTTTTTCGTTCCGAAAAGGGTGTCGGCCGTAATGTGCATGCTGTCCCGACCAGGCTCATAGATGGAAAGCAGGGCAGAGTCTGTAACATAAAACCGGCTCATCTCTTCGTACGTCTCTGCCCAGTTCCCCGAAACACGAAGGTGCTCGGTAGAATCAATCAATACTACCTGACTTTTCCCCCAACCATAGCCCGATTTCTGCTCATAATACAACGTATCTCCAAACAACCACTTTCCATCGCTGAAAACCGATGCATTTTGACTGAATTGTGCCACCTCTTGTTTTTGATTGTACCATCCATATTCAAAATATATGACAGCGTTGTTGCCATAAATATGAGTGGGACCATAAAAGGTACTAATGTCCGATTGGGCATCGTATTTGAGGGTGTCTGACCGCACCAAATAATCTTTACTTTGAATTACAACCCCATTTCGAAAGGTGAAATAGTGCCCCGAAGCATCGTATTGCCCTTCTTTACTTTCAATGGTTTCTTTGCCATTTTTTATTTTTGCCTTTTGGTTATATACAACCTTATTTTGGTTGCGGAGGTAGGTTATTTTATCCGTTTTAAGGCGCATTTGAGGATCAGACATATCCACTCGGCCCAACAAGGTGGCCTTAGATTCGGGTCCATAGTAGTGCAGGGTATCCCCCAAAATAGTCAAGGTGTCGCCTTGTTGAATTTTAATATGCCCAAAGGCCGTCAAGCTTTGCCGGTCGCTCCACAACCATGCCGAATCTGAAAACAAAAATGCTCCCCGGTGCTCAAATTTTACTCGTCCGATAAGCCGCTGCAGGGCCTCCCCATTGCGCTGTTCTCCAATCAGTAAATCTGCATTTTGTATGTCAATGGTTTTAAGGGTATCCGACTGCCCACTGAGGGCAGCGACGGCCAACCAAAAAGCCAGTGCCAGAAGGCTGGTTTTCACAAAAACAAGGTTTGTTCCCGGCCGGGCCCTACTGACACAAGGGAGATGGGCGTGGAGGTGGCAGATTCAATATGCTGTATGTACTGCTTCAGTTCTACGGGCAATTGCTCAGCTTGGAGGAATAGGCTGAGGTCTTCTTTCCAACCCGGGAGCGATGTGTAATTGGCAGTGACATCACTTAATTCCATAGGTAGTTCTTTGCTGTCTTGATTCTGATAACGGTATGAGCTACAGAGTTGCAGTTCATCAAAACCACTCAAAACATCGCTTTTCATCATCATCAGGTCAGTGACTCCATTCAACATCACCGCATACTGTAAAGCCACCAAATCCAACCAGCCACAACGCCGGGGCCGACCCGTAGTAGAACCGTACTCAAATCCCTGATCTCGAATTTTTTGTCCGGTTTCATCCAGCAATTCGGTGGGAAATGGACCTGAGCCAACCCGGGTAGTATAGGCTTTAAATATTCCCATTACCTTTCCAATGCGCCGTGGTGATATTCCTAGCCCTGAACAGGCCCCCGATGCGGTAGTATTGGAAGAGGTCACAAAAGGATAGGTGCCAAATTCAACATCCAACAAGGTGCCTTGAGCTCCTTCGGCCAATATAGATTCTCCTCGGCTTAGCATATCGTTCAGCAAATACTCAGTATTGACGCAACGTAAGGCCCTCAGTACCTCCAGCGAGCTAAAAAAAGAGGCTTCATCCTCAAGCTCGGTTTCTGCATTGGGGTCAATCGAACGCACTATATCCATGTGCTTTTGCTTTAAACGGGCGTAGCGCTCTTCAAAATCCGCCTGAAATACATCTCCCACTCGTAAACCGTTTCGACCGGTTTTATCCATATACGTTGGACCAATGCCGCGTAGGGTGCTACCAATTTTATCTTTCCCCTTGGCCCGTTCAGAAACAGCATCCAATAGGCGGTGACTAGGAAGAATTAAATGCGCTCTTAAACTAATGAACAGGTTCCGTTCTGGTTGGTAACCTGAATTGCGCAACTGAATCAATTCCTGCTCAAATCGAATCGGATCAATAACCACTCCATTGCCCACGACGTTCTGGCATTCTTCTCGAAAAATACCCGAGGGAATGGTGTGCAAAACAAATTTTTTACCGTCAAAATGAATGGTGTGGCCGGCGTTCGGACCACCTTGAAATCGAGCTACAGCACCATACCTCGCACTCAATACATCTACAATTTTCCCTTTCCCTTCATCGCCCCATTGTAGGCCCAGTAAAACATCAACTGACGACATACTTTTTGATTTAAGTTAAATTCATCCAAGCCTCTTGGCTATCAATAAAGGTGAATATTTCATTCAGTCGAGTACTGATAAACAACGAATTCAAGGCCTCATTGCCACCGGTAATCCAAAGCTCAGCTCCACGCTTCCGGCAAAGACTTAGGCATCGAATCATGGCATTCAATCCCTCTGAGTTTAAAAAAACAAGCCCATTTAAATTGAACAATACATGCCGAGCTCCCGATGAAGCTAAGGTTTGTTCCAATTCTGAAAGTAAGGCTTTGCCAGACACTGAGTCCAATAAGGTTCCAGTTAACGTAACACCAAGTTTATTCGGTTTTACCAACTTGAATTCAGACCGAAAATCCCCCGCCTTAGGCTTTAAATCAATCATGACATTCAGAAG
>JAQCBQ010000132.1 GCA_027621385.1 Bacteroidota bacterium
AAATGCTGGGCCAGAACGTCGTCTTTTGATTCAAAAACGGCTCAAATCTGCGGAATTGCACTTGGTGGAAGAGTGGGGTTTTAAGGATTTAACGGCCTCAGAAAAAGAGTCGTTGTTAAATGCACTGGATTTGATTGAAATGAATGCTGAAATGTTTAATCGACTGGCCAAGGGGTTGGGTAGTAGGGGCAGACACGTTGGTCTGCCCCAACGTCACGTAGGTCTGCCCCAACGTCACGTGGGTCTGCCCCTAGTTGACAAATCCCCAAACCAGCCCCAGTTGAAGGTACCTGTCTCGAAGGGGGTACCCCGGTAACAGCATGTATGGATTTCCAGATAGCTCTTGCGCGGCATTCCTCAATCGGACAAAAAAGCCCACGGATTTTATACGGGCATTGATGTACACATCGGCCATCACAAAGTTTCCACGGGTTGCTCCTGTCAGCACCAAAAATCGGTCGGCCGAAGGAGAATAACCCATGGATTGAAAATCAGACAGATAACTGGCGTCAATTCCAGCCCGCAGGTTGAGGTTTTTCTTAAATAAGAGGGCTTCTATGCCTAAATCCAATTGACACATGGCAAGGGGCACCGGCAGGCGGTTGCTGCTGCTGTAGTTCAGCTGAACGTTGATTCTGGGTTTGAATACGCCAAAGTTCCATCTGGATTGGAGAACTGCTCTCAGTACCATGGCAGGATCGGCACTCTGCTGCGGTTGAACCTGTTCATTAAACCAAACGAATGAATTCAAGCCCTGCCATTCCATACCCAATACCATCCAGCCCCGTTGAGCCCTTTTGCCCTTTGGTTTGCCAATGCTGCCATGCGCATATAAGCTCAGCTGGACCGATTCTTCTTTTTGAAGGGAGGATGTCCACTGATGCACATGGGTTCGCAGTTCTTGGTCGAAATAAGCAGGCTGACGGCGTTCGGCTCGAATGCGGGCAGCGATAGAAAACGGCGAAGGCCCAGAGATGTTCCAAGGACTAAGATGAAAATTCCCTTCGGCCAACACATCGCCCTGCCTGAAACCCGTTAGAAAAAAATGTCCCCTCAGATTGGCCTGAACAGATCGTCCAATCTGTTGGTTGAATTGACCTTGAATGCTCAGGTGGTGACCGGAAATTCCGGCCGACATGGCTTCAATATAGGTGGTATCAATGGCTTGAAGGGTATCGCTTTTGCTGCCCGCCTGATAGTATTCATGCGCGATGCTGAGCATAGCTCTTGGAGCAGAAATAGAATGTCCTGATTTTTGAGCCCAGAAGATTCCGGCTTCCTGCTGAAGTGATTCCCGGAATCGTTGTGCCCGCGCATCTGGGCGAAGAAAAGCCAATTGGGTATAGTTGCTGCTGTCGGGTTGAGCATCGGTATAGGTGTCGTTCCAATGGCTCCATTCCAAATTGTGGTGAATTCCAAGGGGGAAGGCTTTTCCACTGCTATCTGCCTTGGGTTGCCAACACTGGCTAAGGCGCAGTGCCGTTTGAACGCCGGTGCGGGCTGCAGCATTCAGCCGCACGGGATAGGTGGCACGGTTTGCATTGGGAATAAAATTGCTGCCATTGATAAGCCCCCCTTTAATGAAGGTGGAATCGTTGAGTAGTCCTCCATTTTCCTGACCGGTATAGTCGTTGTGCGTCAGGACGATGTAGGCCTTATATCGGTTTGATGGGGAGGCGTAGCGTAAAAAGATGCGGCCGTTGTGAAAGACTCGGTCTTGCCGTTGATATGCTCCCTTGGAATTGATATGACGGTAAGAAAAGCCGGCGTACAATTTAGGGGCAAAGGCCTGTGCATGTTCGGCTTGAAACCAGTGCTCTTCAAAGGAACCCAACTGATAGGTTAATTCGGTATAGGGTCGAGCCAGGCTGAATAAGGGTGTGTTTTCGGGTAGATAGTGGTAATTGGCGGTGCTTTGTGTTCCGCTCATCCATTGAGTTCGCTGGTTTGGGGGGCCAAAATACAGGGGATACAAAGGACTGCCGATGTTGCCCAGGTTAATGGGCAAACTGCTAAAAAAAAGCGTGTGGTCGATAAAGGGTAATGCAAACAGCTCGGATGAATTGGCAACAAGCTGGAAGGTTAAGTCCCGATCAAAATCGCGGGCATAGGTAAAAAATCGCCGAAGGGTATCGGATTCCATTTGTTTGGCAGATCCATCCATAAGAACAGTGGCGGTTGTGTTCCGTGTAGAATCTGTCCTTTGAGCCAACAAGGGCTGGGCAGTAAAACTCAATAGGGCCATCAAGACCAAATTCCAATGCATCAAAGGCATAATTCAAAGGTAAGGCTTGAAACGGGAACTGCGGGGGTGCTTGGGATATTTGCTCCAATTTAGTCGGGAGTTGGCCGCGGTAGGGATTGAACCGGGTAGCCCGCAAAGTTGGCGGGTGTGGTTGGCGCGCGGCGAGGAGGCGACTTTAGGAGCCACCGCAGCCCGCTGCCAACCCGCCCGGCAACTGCGGACTACCGGTGAAAGCCCGCAACCGCCCAAAAAATGAAACGCTACCTAGGCGATGGGGCGAATACAAATAAAAAAGGGCGAAGAATATTCGCCCTTTCGTTGTTGAATCTACAGATGAATCAATTGTTTTCTTCCTCGAATTTTTTCATTTCATCCTCGAAAACTTCGCGGAATTTGCTGATTTCGAAATCCTGTTTTAAGGCGGCGTTGGCAGAAATTTTGCTGGTTAAGCCGTTGTATAGGGTTTCTTTTTCCACTTCAAGCGCAACGAAGGTGCGGAAATTGCCATTTGGCAACGCGTTGGTTTGCTCGCAAGCTGTGCGGATGTCAATCAAGGTTTGTTTAACCACCTCGCGGGTGATGTTCTCTACTTTTTGGTCGAATTCAAATTTATCTGAAATCTCACGCTCTTTGGCATACCGTTCGGTGACCGATTTGATTTTGGTTTCAATGCTGGCTGCCAACTGCTGGCGGGTTAGCGTAAGGGCTTTTTCTTTGCTGAAGCTCATGTCGGACGACTCGCCGCTCATTGAAGCCCGGAAAAACTTGTCATCGGTAGTGTACTTGGGTCCAGAACATGGAATTTTAATTTCTTTGCCAATGGCATCGTTGGCCACGGCCGTACGGCTTTTGCAAGAAGTCATTGATACAGATCCGGCAAGGATAACCGCAGAGGATAAAAATAAAAGAGAACGGTTCATAATTAAATGATTTATTGGTTTGTTGAAATGGGTTATTCAAATCTCGTGCCAAATTAAACAAAGGGAGCTGATTTCTTGTATATTTAAAAGATAAAATCAATTTCTATGTGGAAAAAACTGCTTCATTACGCCAATCCACTTACGCTTTTCCGCAAGTCTGATGCCTCGCGCAACATCAATTTAACGCTGATGCATGGTATTAATCGAATCAGTATCTTGATGTTCTTATTGGCCTTGGTGGTGATGGTGGTTAAATTTTGGACCTAAGTTTAGCCGGCCGAGGCGCAAATCCATGTTTCTGGATTTAAGTAGCGTTCTGCGCTGCGGCGGACTTGGTCTGGATTTACTGAAAATAGATGCTGGTGGTATTGGGTTAAATAATCGGCGGGCATACCCAATCCATGCAGGGTCATCAAGCGGTCGTGCCGATTCAGTACCCCGTCTAGCGAGCGGGCCAAGCTGCCTGCCAGGTAGTTTCGCACGGTTTCCATTTCCTGCTCTGATGCGGATTGAGTTATCAGTCGTTCGGCTTCCAACCTCATTTCCTGAAGCGTTTCGTTTTTTTTGTCTCCATTGATTTGGGTATTCACCATCCAATAGCTGGCCGATGTTAGGCGCATGGGGCTGGCGCTGATTCCGTAGGTAAATCCCTTCTCTTCTCGAATGTTTTTCATCAAGCGGCTCCCAAAATATCCTCCCCACAGCACCAGCATAAATCGAAAATCCAGTTCATCTTTCAATGAACCGAAGGGTGCTGGACCTACTACGCGCAATGCCTGCTGCGATTTTCCGGGCATGGAATGGTGAAGTTCCTTTTTTTCAGGAATCTGCCAAAGGGGCAAGGCAGAGGTCGATGGTGCCGAAGGAGATACGGCGGCCAAAAAATCTTCAAGTATGGCCTGGCTTTCCAACAGAATGCCCGAAGCATAAGCGGTAGGAGATTGAGATAGAATGCATTGTTTGTAGGCCTCGTGCACATCTTCCAAGCTTAGGTCTTCCAAAATTTCCAGGCGTTCATCTTGAAATAAGGGATGGTTTTGAAACAGGTAGCCGGAAGATAAGCGCCGGGCTTGTTCCGATACCTGCTCGCTTTCTTGCATAAAATCGCTGATTTGCAGTTCTTTTTGCATGCTGAATTCTTCCGGGCTTAGAATGGATTCCAGAAGCATTTCACGAAAAAGGGGCAGGGCTTTTTCCAGGTTTTGGCTTCGACAAATCAATGAAAAAGTCAGGGATTCGCGGTTTGCTGATTTTTGAACAAAGGCTCCACAGCGGTCTAAATCTGCGTTCCATTCTTGGGCTGTTTTTGTTTTGGTTCCTTCGCCCAGCAGCTGTACCAGCGTATTTAAAGGAAAGGGCCTCCCGGTCCAATGGGCATCCAGATTGTAGCGTAGAGATATTTTTGCCAATGGGTTTTGACTGTGAAGCAGCACATGCCAGGGCTTTCCATTGGGCAAATGTAAGGTTTGGAAGACCGGAAAATCGGGTGCTTGGCTTAAATCGATGGCTGGGGAACTGGATGGAAAGGGGCTGGGCATGACTTAGGCATTGGATTCAGACAAATAGAGTAGAGTAGAGCTGTTTTCAGGATTCAGGTAGCGGTGAGCGGCATTGCGCACATCGTCCACTGTAATTTGGGCATACTCTTCCCATTCGGTGTTTAGGGTTTGGGCGTCTCCCAACCACTCGGCCGTTGCCAAGCGTAAGGCTCTGTTTTGAACGCTGGCATCGCTAAAGGCGTTTGAGGTTGCCATTTTTTCGGTGGCTCGAGTTAAATCATCTTGAGTCAATCGATGTTCGGCAATTTCAAACAAGAAGGATTGAATTTCGGCGGCGACCTGCTCCGGATTTTTTCCTTCTCGAAGGGTTGCGCTGAACAGAAATTGGCCTGGATCGGCCGAGCCTGAAACGTAAAATCCCCCTTGGTTCAGCAGGCCTCTTTTACGGATGAGTTCATCCATGGTATAACCGGCTGCCGAACCAGAAAGGGCATCAGAGAATAAATCCAGGGCTTTGAAATCGGCGTGGTTTCGGCCCGGCATATGCCAGCCCATCCACAAGGCGTGTTCCGGCACGGCTCTCTTAACTTCTTTTATGCGGGCTTGAGTTTGAGGTGGCTCGACGGGCAAGGGTTTTTTATTTTGAGCTTGTGCGGGCAAATCGCCAAACCAATATTCGATTTCCTTTAGGGCCGAATCAGGATTTACGTTCCCGCTTAAAACCAATGTGCAGCGGTTGGGGCCATAATGTTCCTTGTAAAATTCGTGGATGGTTTGCCGCGGCACCTGTTCGATGTGTTCGATGTTTTTTCCTATGGTGGGCCAGCGGTAGGGATGTGTAGTGTAGCTTAACTCCCGACTTAGCGCCAGCAAGTCTCCATACGGCTGATTTAAGTAGCGTTGCCGGAATTCTTCCACCACCACCTTGCGTTGTACTTCCACCTTATGTTCTGATAAACTGAGGTTGCACATTCGGTCCGATTCCAGCCAAAGCGCCGTGCTGAGGTTTGCCGCGGGCAACACACAATAGTAATTGGTCAAGTCGTTGTTGGTAAAGGCATTGTTGATGCCTCCCGCCAGTTGCAAAGGCTGGTCGTAATTTGGAATGTGCCGGCTGCCTTCAAACATGAGGTGTTCCAGCAAATGGGCCAAGCCGGTCCATTGTGGATTTTCATCGCGGGCTCCCACGTCATACAATAAATTCACCGCCACCATGGGCGTTTGCCGGTCGGGTTGAATCAAAACCTTCAGGCCATTCCCCAAGGTGTAACGTTCAAAAGGGAAAGGTATCATGCGTTCCAAAGATTGCCCATGCAAACCAAGGTTTGCCGGAATTCGTTCCAAATTTCATCTACAATGTGAGCTGCCGGTTGAATGTCATGGATCAGGGCGCTTACTTGTCCAATTTCAAGTTCTCCCTCGTTTAGATTTCCCTCAAACATACCTAGTTTTGCTCGTCCTCGACCCAGCAATTTGGCCAATTGTTCAGGGCTCGCTCCTTGCTGATATGCCTGAGCCACTTGCTGGAAAAAAGGGTTTTTAAGCAATCGAACCGGGGTTAATTCCTTCAATGTCAATAGCGTATCTCCTTCAGAGGCTGCCACCACGGCAGATTTAAAGGCAAGGTGCGCCGACGACTCCTCAGAGGCCACAAATCGGCTTCCAATTTGGACTCCCTCGGCACCGAGTGCAAATGCAGCGGCCATGGCCCTACCTGTAGAAATTCCACCTGCGGCAATCAAAGGCAGGGTGCAGGCCTGTTTTACCAGAGGCAACAGCACCAGGGTTGTGGTTTCGTCTCTACCGTTGTGTCCACCGGCCTCAAATCCTTCGGCCACGATGGCATCGACTCCGGCGGCTTCTGCTTTCTTTGCGAAACGGGCTGAGGAAACGACATGTACAACCTTGATGCCCTGTGCTTTAAGTCGTTGAGTATGCGTTGCCGGATTTCCTGCTGAGGTAAAAACAATGGGGACCTTAAACTCAATGACCGATTCTATGTGCTCCTCAATGTTTGGATAAAGGAGGGGTAAATTTACTGCAAATGGTTTTTGAGTAGCGGCCTTGCATTTTGTCAGCTGCTGCCGCAACACCTCAGGGTACATTGATCCAGAACCGATAATGCCAAGGCCGCCGGCATTCGAAACTGCGGAGGCCAGCTCCCAGCCTGAGCACCAAATCATTCCGGCTTGAACAATGGGTTTTTCAATGTTGAATAGGGCACAAATTCTATTTTCCAATGGCATTTGAATTTAAACAAAGATAGGGAATCGACCGCAGGTGTGTAGAGCCAAGGCATGCCTTGGCTCTGGGGTTTTGGGCCAAGGCGTTTTTGGTTCACGGGTATGGGCAATTTTCGTTTGATGGGCCAAGGCATGCCTTGGCGTTG
>JAQCBQ010000002.1 GCA_027621385.1 Bacteroidota bacterium
GCCCCCTTGAATCTCAACCCCCATCCCAAAAAACGCATAATCAAGAAACGCCGGATCCTCCGGATGCATCTCAGCCGCTTTTTCAGTCAGCTCTTTGACCGCATTCCAATCATTTTGCTTCCTGGTTAATATGCCCAGCTCTCTTGCCACATTCCCGGAATGCACATCTAAGGGAAGATGTAACCGCCGCGATGGAATAGAGCTCCAAATCCCAAAATCTACGCCTTCGCTACCATCCCTTACCATCCAGCGTAAAAACATGTTGATGCGCTTTGCGGCCGAGCCCTTGAGGGGGTCGGCCAGATGTTTCCCGCTGCGACCGGGATGGTTGCCCCGCAAAAACGATGTTCTAAAACGATGGAGGCCTTGCCCATAATCCGCTTCAGACCTAAGGGCATTTGAAAAGCAGGCTTCAAGTCCTTCTTGTTGATAAATTGACCGAAGCCGTAGAATCAACCACTTTGCATCGTGTCCATTGAATGTCCGATGAACAAAGCTGTCAAGGCGGTTTAAATCTTTTTCTGAGGCCTCCATCACAAATTCATAAGGACTGTCCCACATCAGGTTCATCCATCGGCTGCTTGATTGGAGAATGCTGCGCCGATTTCCCCAGCTGATTAGGGCCGTGCAAAATCCCGAAATTTCGATGTCTTCTTTTCGTGTAAAGCGATGAGGAATGGAAATGGGGTCTGCAGAGATGAAATCCGGACCAGCATACCGACGCGCAATTTCAACCAAATCAATCTGTTCAATCAATGGATGAAGTGAATGTTTGGAGGCCAGTTTGCCCATGTCATTGTTTTTCAAAAAATGGATCCCAGAGTGTAGCTTTGAAAATCGCTTTTACAGATTTATGAATTGGAAGGTAGGGCTTTAACCCAATTTAGGGCCATGGTCAATTGCTCTTCCATACTCAAAAAGGTATTATCCAAAACAACGGCGTCCTGGGCTTTTCTTAGTGGGTCTTCCGTCCGATTTTCGTCTTCAAAATCTCTAGCCATTTGTTGTTCTAATACAAGTTCAATGGGCAATTCTTTGCCTTGCAGCTGCAGTTCAATTTGCCGCCGTTGTGCACGTACGGAAGGGTCGGCGGTCATGAATATTTTCAATTCTGCCTGTGGCATAACAACGGTTCCAATGTCGCGACCATCCATTACCACGCCCTTTTCTTTAGCCATTTGTTTTTGCAGCACCTGAACATAGTCGCGAACTTCACGAATTTGGCTCACCTTACTGGCTAGGGTAGCCACTTGTAAATTGCGAATGTTCCCTTCCACGACCTCTCCGGAAAGAGATACCAGCGAGGCTCCTGTTGCCGGGTCTATGCTAAATCCGACCTGCATGCTTGGAAGGGATTGGATTAGTGATGCCCGATTGGGCAATCCCTCTTCATCCAGCAGTCCATGTTGAATGGCAAAGTAGCCTACTGCCCTGTACATGGCTCCCGTATCTAAATACCTGTAATGAAGCGTTTTGGCCAATGATTTTGCCAGGGTGCTTTTTCCGCAGGAGGAAAATCCATCTATGGCGATGTTTATTCGTGGATAAGAATCAAATTCCTGTTCTGGGGACATCAGTAGCTGCTTGTTTCTTTTTGGCAAAAAGTTTTCCTGCATTGATTTGCAGAGTTAAATGATTCGGGGAACCAACAGCGTGGTAGGTAGCGCGTGAATAGGAAAATGTAAAATGAGAAATACGAATGCCAAAGCCCCAGCTTAGGCCGGCGGCGGCATCCGATTGTAGGGAGCTGAGTTCGCCTCCGCGAAGAAAATTGTAGCTGATTCTAAAAAACAGCCGTTGTTTGAACGGCATCAGTTCGGCCCCTAAAATAAAATGCCTTAAAATATTGTCGCCCAAGCTAATTCGATTGAAACTGGTGTCGTTCGTTAAGGGGTCAATGGAAATTGGATTTTCAATGTCTAAAAAACTTAAATCTGGACGCTGCAAATTGTTGGCTGTTATCATCAGCCTTAGGGGCAGGTGTTCAAGTTGATGCGAAAATCCAAGTTGGATTTGGAAGGGAATGGGTTCGAAATTATTGGTGGTATAGGGATCAATCATGCTCCCCATATTTTTGAAAACCAAGCCCATGACAGTGCGTTTGTTTTTACTGCGGTAGGCTAGGCCAAGGTCAACAGCGGCACCAATGCTGGTGAAACCGGCGTAGGCACTGAAAATGGCTTTAAAATGTCCCCCCACAAATAAGGTACTATCAACGATGGGCTGGGAATATCCTAGGTATAGGGCTTGGTCGTTGGCTCTTACTTCCCCAATTATTTGACCATTTTCCAACGTTTCGGTGAAGCTTCCGTAATCAAAATATTGAATGCCTCCAAACACGGTGCCTTTGGATTTAAAGCGGTGGGCAAGGGCGAAAGATCCGTACCCAATGTTGGCAAAGTAGGCATTGATATCTATGGCAGCTTGAAGGTGCATCTGCCGGTTTAGAAGAGCTGGATTTTGGAAGGCCATACCCGGGTCGTTGTCCATGATGGCGACCTGTGTGCCACCCAATGCTTCTATGCGTGCGGAGGGCGGAAGCTGCAGGAAGGCATAGGAAAAACTACCTCCAATTTGTGCAGAGGTGAAATTGGTCAGACTTGCCAAGGCAATCCAAACCCACAACAGATATGCAGAAACGGCCTTCATTCTTGGCCTAAAGGTACAAGACTGCTGTAAATTTTTTACTTGGATTTTCATTCTTTTCCAAGCCAGGGGTTTGTAGTTCTAAAAAATGGGGATTGGATGTGAGCCGCTGCGCCCCCGATTGAACCGGCAGCCGGAGCCGGACAACCGGCAGTGCAACCTGGCTGAGGAGGCGACCTTGGGAGCCACCGCAAGCCAAGGTTGCACCCGGTTGTACAATCCGGCTACAGGTGAAAGCGGGAAATGGCGCCCAACTTAAATTCCCAACGACCTTGAAATTTCTTGCGTAACTTAGAGCAGAATTTCTGAGGAATGAGCGCACTTAACGCATTGAAATCCATAAGTCCGATTGACGGAAGGTATGCTGGAATTACAGCTACTGCGGTTGACTATTTTTCTGAATATGCGCTAATTAAGTATAGAATTCGGGTAGAAACGGAATATTTTTTGGCCTTGGCAGAGGCGGGCTTGCCGGGCTTTCCGGCATTGATGAAAGAGCAGCGAGTTAAACTTCGGGAGCGGCTGCTGCGTGTTCAAGATGAAGATATTCTTGCAGTGAAGGAAATTGAGGGGAGAACCAATCACGATGTAAAGGCTGTTGAATACTTCATTCAACAGGTTTTTGAAGAACTGGGATTACCGGAGCAAAGCAAGGCCTTTATTCATTTTGGATTGACATCTCAAGACATCAATAATACAGCTATTCCGCTGAGCATCAAGGAATGGCAAGAAGAAGTTGGGGAGCCGCTGCTGCAAGAGTTGATTCAGCACCTGCGGGTGCAGGCCGAGGCCTTTAAAGATGTCCCTATGCTGGCTCGAACGCATGGGCAAGCGGCTTCACCGACGCGCATGGGAAAGGAGTGGATGGTCTTTGTTGAGCGCCTTGAAAATCAGGCCCGCATGCTACAATCTATTGATTTTCAATGTAAATTCGGAGGGGCAACCGGGAATTTTAATGCCCATTATGCTGCTTACCCTCAACTTCATTGGCCTTCTTTTGCCGATAAGTTTTGCCGCGAACGCCTGGGATTGGCTCGGCAGCGGTTCACTACTCAAATTGAGCACTACGATATGCTCGGGGCTTTTTTTGACACCTGGAAGCGGATTGCAGTTATTTTAGTGGATTTTTGCCGCGATGTGTGGCAGTATATTTCTATGGATTATTTCCGGCAGCGCATCCGTAAAAATGAGGTGGGCTCTTCGGCTATGCCGCATAAGGTAAACCCCATTGATTTCGAAAATGCAGAGGGAAATTTGCTGTGGAGCATTCCCATGCTGGAATTTTTCCCGGCTAAATTGCCCGTGAGTCGCCTGCAGCGCGATTTAACCGATAGCACAGTATTGAGAAACATCGGAGTCCCTTTTTCTCATCTGATGATTGCCCTATCCTCGATTAAAAAGGGATTGGGGAAAATTAAGCTCAATCCGCAGGCCATTTTAGACGATTTAGATCGGCATCCGGAAGTAATTGCCGAAGCCATTCAAACCATACTGCGCCGCGAGGGTTTGGCAGATGCGTACGACAAACTAAAGGAATTTTCTCGGACGGGAGAATCAATCAATCTGCTTCATTTGCAGGCCTTTGTGCGCAGTTTGGGCTTGAGTGGGCCGCTGGAACAAGAGTTGCTCAATCTGCATCCCAGGCAGTATTTGGGCGACTTTTTGCATTGATTTTTTTAAGGTTTTTGGGGCGCCATTTCCCGCTTTCACCTGTAGTGTAGGCTCAGCCAAGCTGCAAACAGGGCCCTGCGGTGGCTCCCAAGGTCGCCTCCTCGGTTTCTGTTTGCCGGCTTGCCTGGGCCCACACTGCCGGCTCAATCGGGGGCGCGAGGCCCAATGCTCCAGCGGATGTTTATTTTTTCTGAAGCAAAAAAAAAGACCAAGCCTAAGCCTGGTCTTTGAATGAACTCGTTAAAGAAATTAAGCGTTCATGTTGTCAAGCACATTCATCACCTCTTTCACTGCAGCGGCAGAATCCTTGACCAATACTTTTTCTTCTTCGGTCAAATCCAATTCGATGATGCGTTCAATTCCTTTTGCGCCCAAGACTACGGGAACGCCCAAATAGATGTCGTTCAAACCATATTCTCCGGTGAGCCATGCGCACACTGGGAAGATGCGTTTTTGATCGCGCACAATGGCCTCTACCATTTGGGCGGCTGCAGCTCCGGGAGCATACCAGGCGCTGGTCCCCATTAAATTTACCAATTCGCCACCGCCTTTCTTTGTGCGTTCAACAATGGCATCTAAGGCAGCGCCATCAATCATTTCAGTTACGGGAATGCCACTAACTGTTGTATATCTGGGAAGTGGAACCATGGTGTCACCATGACCGCCCAACAACATGGCTTGAATATCTTTGGGAGAAACGTCTAGGGCTTCTGCCAAAAAAGCGCGGTAGCGAGCTGTATCTAAAATGCCGGCCATGCCCATAACCCGATGAGAAGGAATTTTGGCGGTTAAATAGGCGCAATAGGTCATTACGTCCAAGGGGTTTGAAACCACAATAACGATGGCATTTGGAGAATACTTCATAATATTCTCGGTTACAGATTTAACAATGCCAGCGTTGGTGGCAATCAAGTCATCGCGGCTCATCCCCGGTTTTCTTGGCAATCCAGAGGTGATTACAACCACATCAGATCCGGCTGTAGGTTCGTAATTGTTGGTGTACCCTTTAACGCGGGTATTGTAATAATTCACCGGTGCAGTTTGCCACATGTCCAGTGATTTACCCTCTGCCAGCCCTTCTTTAATGTCAATTAAAATGACTTCATTGGCAAGTTCTTTGTGGGCAATTACATCGGCGCATGTTGCTCCAACATTGCCGGCTCCTACGACGGTGATTTTCATATGCGTTGAATGATTAATTTTGATGTGTCCGCAAATATAAAAAACCCAAAGGCTTTGGCCCTGAAAAACCCACAACTTTTGTATTTTTTTCGTACAATTGAAGGTATGAAGGTGAATTCACAAAGAACATTTTTGCTGATTTGCCTAATTGTGCTGGGTTTTAGTGTGCAATTCGCAGGGGCTCAGACTCCAACTACCTCTGATTGTCTGGGGGCAACACCGGTATGCAATAGCACCTATGATGTTCCGGTCTTGAACCCACAGCCGAATAATTTTCCAAACGAAATCAATGCCTCTTTGAGTTGCCTGAACGGAGAAACCAATGGGCAATGGTATGTTTTTACCGTTCAGTCCGGCGGACTGTTAGGATTCAATATCATTCCTTATACCTCCACCAGCGATTACGATTGGGCCTTGTTTGACCTCAGTAATTTTGATTGTTCAGATATCGCCAGCAATGCGGCCTTGGAAGTGATATGCAATTTTAGCGCCCAAACCACCAACAATGGAATTACGGGTGCAAATGGTCAGTTGGGCGACCAAAACGAGGCTATGCTTCCTGTGGTGCAGGGACAAACGTTTGCTTTGTACATTTCCAATTATTCCTTCGGCCAAAATCAAAGCGGATATCAATTGGATTTCTCCATTAGTACTGCGGCAGTTCCAGACAATACGGCTCCATTTGTAGAAAATGTGACCCCTTCTGCGGCGTGTAAAGCTCAGAGGTTGGAGATTGAATTTTCCGAGAACATCGATTGTGCCTCGGTTCAAGCTTCAGATTTTCAGGTGACAGGCCCGAACGGGGTAGTAGCGGTAGCCTCTGTTTTCTCGGCCGATTGTGCCGCTGGAGCAAATTATAGCCGCACATTTGAACTGATCTTGGCAGCACCCCTAACAGGCAGCGGTCAGTTTTCTGTTCAGGTGGTTGGTTCTATTTCTGATGTATGTGGAAATGCCCTATCTGGCGCTCCGCCGTTCGACTTTAATTATGTAAGCATTGTGCTGAACATGGCGTCCACCGATTCTCAGTGCCCGGTAGACGACGGAACGGCTTCGGTTGCTGTTGCTGGTGGAGTTGCTCCTTACAGCTATGCCTGGAATGACCCGGCTGCTCAAAGTACCTCAACCGCTACGGGCTTACCCCGGGGATTTTATACCGTCACTGTTACCGATGCTCAGGGTTGTTCAGCAACCGATAGCGTTTATGTAGGAGACCCTACGGCTTTTGTACTGCAAATTTCAGCAGTAAACGATACCTGCTATCAAGGATTTGGTCGGTTTCAAATTATTCCGGTAGGTCCCACGGCCCCTTTCAACTACATTTGGAACGATACGGTGCCGGGTACCGATGTGCTCGGTAATTTAATTGGCGGGCAATGGGTAAAGGTTCAAGTAATCGATGCCAATGGCTGTAAACGAGATACCTTGTTGCAGGTTGGCGTAGAACTAAACGACAGTTTAACTGCATTTTTTACCGTTGATAACGATGTGGTTGACTTTCTGACTCCGCAGGTTTCATTCAACAATGCCTCACTCTATGAAAGCTCCATTTTTTGGGATATGGATGACGGCAGCAGCTATGTACTTCCCAGCTTTACCCACAGTTTTGATAGCATCGGTAAATTTGAAGTTACCCTGTATGCTTACGACCGCAATGGATGCGTTGACACCTTCACTCAAGTAATTGAAGTGGATTATCATTTTTCATTGTTTGTCCCTTCTGCCTTTACTCCGAATGCCGATGGGAAAAATGAACGCTTTTTGGTTACTGGGGTGGGATTGAATCCAACCACCTTTCACATGTGGATTTTCGATAGGTGGGGACAGGCCATTTACCAAACCGACAATATGGCGTTTGGCTGGGATGGCAGTTGGCATGGCTCGGGGCCGGGAGAAGCTCCTGCGGGCGTTTATGCATACAAGATTGAGGTGGATGAAATGGACGGGACGCCAAGGGATTTTTTGGGTAAGGTGGTTTTAATTCGCTAAGGCTTTTTCCTTGCAACTTGGAGTTAAATTCATTCGGAATTAGCACCTTTGCAGTATGCGAATAGTTTTAACGGGTGCAGCCGGTTTTATTGGTTCCCATACCTTGGTGGTTCTTCAAGAGCTAGGGCATGAGGTCATTGCCATTGATGATTTTTCAAATTCAGAATCCCATATTCCAGGTCGGATTTTTCAGATTACCGGGAAAGAAGCAGAATGGATGGAATTGGATATTGCTCAGCCCGGATTGCTGAAAAATGCCCTTCGAAATCGCCTTCCCATCGATGGGATTATCCATTTCGCCGCCTTTAAAGCGGTTGAAGAATCGGTCCACAACCCACTAAAGTATTACCGCAACAACTTATACGGGTTGGTTGAAGTTTTAGACTGCATGCGCGAGCTGAATATACCCAAATTGGTTTTTTCCTCTTCCTGTACCGTTTATGGGAATCCGGATGAATTGCCGGTAACCGAACAAGCTCCGTTTCGGCCTGCCGTTTCTCCATACGGAGAAACCAAGCAAATGGGAGAACGTATTTTGATGGATACTCTAAAAGCGCATCTGGAACTTCAGGCCTGCATTCTAAGGTACTTCAATCCAATAGGGGCTCACCCTTCGGGGCTCATCGGCGAACTTTGCAGGGGAGTCCCCAGCAATTTAATACCTTATCTGACCCAAACGGCCATTGGGAAACGAGAGCGCCTTCGAATTTTTGGAAATGATTATTCAACGCCGGACGGAACCTGCATCCGCGATTTTATTCATGTCTGTGATTTGGCGGATGCCCATGTTCGGGCTTTGAATTACCTGGATTCTCCCAAAGAAAATCCCGGCATATTTAATGTAGGTACAGGAAAGGGCGTTAGTGTTCAAGAAGCCGTAGATACCTTCAATTCAATTTGGGGTAAATCTTTACCCGTGGAATACGTTTCAAGGAGAGCCGGTGACGTCGAGCAAATTTGGTCGGACACTCAAAAAATAGAACGCGATTTGGGTTGGTCGGCGAAGCGAAGCTTAGCCGATGCCCTAACCGATGCATGGCGTTGGGAACAAACCTTGGCGGGCCATTAAGGGGAATCGAAATGCAGGTCTTTCTTAGGATGAAATGTTGCCTAAGCCCTAAGCCCTTCCTATCTTTACCCAATGAACCCAAGCTCAGCTCCTAAAAAATTAGTGTTGATTGACGGCTATGCCATGGTCTATCGGGCATATTTCGCATTTATTAAAAACCCCAGGGTAAATTCGAAAGGCGAGAACACCTCTGCAGCATTTGGATTCACAAACCTGTTGAACGATTTACGGAAAAAGTTAAGCCCTACCCATTTGGCCGTGGTGTTCGATCCCGCTGAAGATCATGGCGAACGTGCAGAAATTTTTCCGGAGTATAAAGCCCACCGAGAGGCCATGCCGGAAGATTTACGAAGTTCCCTGCCCCATATCGTATCTATTTAATACGTGGCCAAGGCCGAGTTCGTTCAAGTTGAAGGCTTTGAAGCAGATGATGTTATCGGAACCCTCGCCGTTCAAGCTGAAAATCAGGGGTTTGAAACCTACATGGTGACCAGCGATAAGGATTATGGACAATTGGTTTCTGAAAAGCGACTTTGGTATAGGCCAGGCAGGATGGGAAGTCCAGATCAAATTCTAGGCCCGGCGGAAGTCTGCGAGAAGTTCCAGGTAGATCACCCCCTTAAGGTTATTGATTTGCTCGGTTTGATGGGAGATAGCGCAGATAACATTCCGGGAATACCCGGAGTAGGAGAAAAAACCGCCGTAAAATTATTGGCGGAGTACGGAACGGTAGAGGGGGTTTTAGCCAAGCAGAATGACGTGTCAGGCAAATTGGGGGAGCGCATTCGTGAGCATGCTGGTTTGGCTTTAATTTCAAAAAAGCTAGCCACCATTGTACTTGATGTGCCCCTAGAATGGGATGAATCTGATTTGGAATGCAAAGCCCCAGATGCAGAAGAGCTTTCAAGGGTCTTTGCAGAATTGGAGTTTAGAAATCTCGCCGAACGCATGTTAGGCCCTTCTTCTCTTCCTGCTCAGGCAGCTTCCGCTCCGGTCCAATCGACCGCAAAACCCCAAGATTTGTTCAGCTATCAGGAGGCATGGGATGTAAGCCCCGTTGCCCTTCCTACGGAAGTTCCTGTTCAATTGAATACCCTTGAGAGCAAGCCACATCAGTACTTTGTTGTTCAAGATGCATTGTGGCGGGCCGATTTGCTTGCCGAATTGCTTCAGCAGTCTAGTATAACCATCGATACCGAGACCACAGATATAGACCCGCTAAAAGCAGAGTTGGTTGGTCTTGTTTTTTCTTTTCGGGTTGGGCAGGCCTACTATTTGCCTATGCCCCGGGAAAGGGCTGAATCATTAACACTGTTGGCCGATTTTGACCCCTTATGGAAACGGTCAGACATTGAATGGATTGGTCAAAACATCAAGTACGACCTGTTGGTTTTGAGGAACTACGATATACACCTCTCAGGGCGATTGTTCGATACCATGCTGGCTCATTACCTAATGGAACCAGAGTTGCGGCACAATTTGGATTTTATGGCTCGGACGTATTTGGGCTACGAAACCATCCCTACCGAAGCCCTGCTTGGCCCCAAAGGGAAGCAGCAAAAAAACATGCGCGATATACCTGTTGAACGGGTGGCCGACTACGCTTGTGAAGATGCTGATATAACCTTACAATTGGCTCTTCATTTTAAGCCTTTGTTAGAGAAGGCAGGAGTTCAGTACCTGTTCGACGAAGTGGAAATGCCCTTGCTGCCTGTTTTGGCTGACATGGAATGGGAAGGGATAAATATTGATTCCGGTCGACTGGCGGAATTGAGTGCCAGTTTCGGCCAGCAAATTGAATTTGAAGATCGGACCATCCAAGAGATGGCAGGGACGAACTTCAATACAGCTTCCCCAAAGCAACTGGGAGAAGTTTTGTTTGACCATTTAAAGTTGGATGCCAAAGCCAAGAAAACCCGTACAGGACAATACTCTACCAATGAGGAAACACTAAAGAAGTTAGAAGGGAAGCACCCCATTATAGAACATATATTTGAGCTGAGGGAATTGCAAAAGCTAAAGGGGACATATTTGGACGCGCTTCCTGAGCTACGGCTTCCAAGAACCGGAAGGGTGCACACCAACTTTAATCAGGCGGTGGCAGCTACGGGTCGCCTAAGTTCCAATAATCCCAATTTGCAAAACATTCCCAATCGAACGGCAAGAGGTAGGGAAATCCGAACGGCCTTTGTGCCTAGGTCTTCTGATTTTCGATTGGTATCTGCTGACTACAGTCAAGTTGAACTCAGGTTGATTGCTGAGCTGAGCGGAGAAGAGCAGATGAAAGAGGCCTTTCGGCAGGGACAGGACATTCATGCCGCTACGGCAGCCCGCATTTTTTCGGTTGCGTTGAATGAGGTGGATAAAACCATGCGCAGCAAGGCCAAGATGGTCAATTTTGGAATTATTTATGGAATCTCGGCCTTTGGCTTGGCGCAACGATTGGGCATTCCGCGTTCAGAGGCCGCAGAAATCATCTCGGCCTATGTGGCTACCTATCCCGGGATTCGTGAGTATATGGATTCTCAAGTGGCATTTGCCCGCAATCACGGGTATGTAGAAACCCTAATGGGGAGACGGCGTTATTTGCGTGATATTACCTCTGCCAATCAGACCGTTCGTGGATTTGCGGAACGCAACGCCATCAATGCTCCGATTCAAGGTTCGGCGGCCGACATCATTAAATTGGCCATGATTCGCATACAGCATGCCATTCAGACGGAAGGCCTGCAAAGCCGTTTGGTGCTTCAGGTGCACGATGAATTGGTGTTTGATACCCACCTATCAGAACTGGAGCGGATCGTTGAATTGGCGAAGCACCACATGCCGGCAGCCTACCCTCTTTCGGTGCCCTTAGAAGTAGAGGTGGGTGTTGGAATGAACTGGCTTGAAGCGCATTGATGCCATGCTGGGAGTTAAGGATGTGGTTTGGGTGTTTCTGGCCTGCGGCAGTGGAGGTGTTGCCCGCTTAGGGATTCAGCTACTTTGCTCTTCGTGGTTTCCTGCGGCTTGGCAGGGATGGGGGACGGTGTTGAGCAATGCCTTGGCCTGTTTTCTAGCCGGGTTGTTCAGTGGCTTTCTTGCGGGTTCAGGAACTTTGCGTTTGGCATTGCTGACCGGATTTTGCGGTGGGTTAAGCACCTTTTCAGCCTTTGCCTTGGATTATTTGCCTCTGGTTCGGGAGGGGCATTGGTCGGCTTGGGTTTTGGTTTTTGCTCAGGTGATAATGGGGTTGGTAATGGCATGGATCGGTTTGGTTCTTGCCGATGCCATCCGAGTTTGAATGGGCTAGTCGTTAGGACTTTGCTTGGGGTTATTTAAGCCTAAGGAAGAGGCCCTCAGAATGGAGTGGGTTCCAAAACGTTCGCGCAGCTTATCCATGGTTTGGTACAGATGAATTTGGGGGCTGGGCTCATCGAAGAGTGAAAGTGTGGTTTGTCCGGTAATCCATCCGCTAAGCCGAAGGCCGATGCACCGTACTCGGCTTCGCCGTACAAACAGTGCGGACATTAAATCGCAGGCATGATCAATGAGCTGCTGATCGGAGCAGGTGTAAGGGATTTTACGCTGTTTACTGAAGGTTTGGAAATCAGAATACCGCAGTTTGACTGAAATTTCGCTGCACATTCGGTTTTGAGATCGAAGTTCCTGTCCAAGGCGTTCTGTCAATGCAATCAGATGCCTTCGGAGCTCTCGGGGATCGGCCAAATCTTGATCAAAGGTGGTTTCGGCGCTCATGGATTTTTGTTCCCGGTAGGGAGTAACGGGCAGATTGTCAATGCCTCTTGCTTTTTGGCCAATTTCAATACCGGGCTTTCCGAAGGCTTGGCCCATCCAACTGAGCGGGATTTGTTGCAGGCTTTCAATTTGAACAATGCCCATATGTTCAAGTTTGCTGGTAATGACGGGGCCGGCCATTGGGATGCTTCGAACGGGCAAGGGAGATAAGAAGCGCCTTTCTTGCCCGGCGGCAACCGCTTTACTGCCATTCGGTTTGGCTTGGCCGGTTGCAATTTTTGATACGGTTTTATTGACGGAAATTCCAAATGAAACCGGTAGGCCAAGTTCCTCGAGCATTTTTTCGCGCAGCTCCCGGGCATAGCTTAGACCTCCAAAAAACCGCTCCATACCACTTAGGTCGGCATAAAATTCGTCGATGGATGCTTTTTCTAGGCAAGGTAGGTGCTGGTTTAGCATTTCGGTAATTTCTGCTGAGGTCTGGGAATACAATTCCATGTCGCCCCTTAGAATCAAGGCCTCAGGACAAAGGCGGCGCGCAACCGAAAGGGGCATGCCCGAGCGGATGCCCAGGGCTCTGGATTCATAGCTGCATGAGGCCACCACGCTCCGGGCCGAATGCCCAGCGATAATGACTGCTCTGTTTTTTAAGCGGGCATCTCGGCGCTGTTCTACTGAAACAAAAAAAGAATCCATATCGATGTGAAGCACCAAAGAATCGTTTGCCATAAAATTTGTCTATTTTACGACAACAATTTAAACAATTTGATGTACATTTGTATTCAAATCATACATTTTGGTGTTTGCAATCTGCGAATGCCGGACTGGCATGACCTCACCCTAAAGTGTACCTATCGTTATGGAAAATTACCTAGCAGACAACCTTAAGTTTTTGAGGCAAATGCGAAAGCAATCGCAAGAGGCATTGGCCGCTATTTTAGAAGTGAAACGCACTACCTATAGTGCCTATGAGTTGGGGAAGGCAGAGCCCAATTTGTTGACCCTCAGAAAAATTGCCGAATGGGCGCAGCTAAGTACGGACTATTTGATATCCCGTTCGCTGCGTGAAACCCCCATGTCTGTGCTGGTAGAGTGGCAAGCAATGTACAGGGCAGACGTGCACGGGAAGCACATTCGCGTAGTGGCAGTTCGGGAAGAAGAAGGAGTAGGAGGGGGGGCGGTATACGATGCTGTAAAGGTGACGGCCAGTGCCGGATATACGGCAGGGTATCACGACCGGGAATTCATTCAGGCCTTGCCTACATTTCGGATGCCCTTTCTTCGCAAACGGCTGAACGGAAGAACGTTTCAGATTAAAGGGGATAGTATGCCGCCGGCACCCAATGGCTCTTGGGTGGCTGGTACCTACCTGGAAGACTGGAGTTTGATTCGAAATGGCATGCCTTATATTGTGGTTACACGAGAGGATGGAATCGTATTTAAGTTGGTCGAAAATCAGATTAAAGAACGGGGATGCCTACGGTTATCTTCTACCAATACCTTTTATAAGCCCTACGACGTGCCGGTGGAACAGGTCATTGAGATTTGGGAGTTCAGCTTTTATGTGACCGAGGAATTTAGTCCGCCGGAAGATCCGGCTCAAGCGATTAATCAAGCAGTAAAGATGTTGCAAATCGAAGTTGAGAATTTGAAATCGAAGGCCTGATTATGCACTTTTTTTTTAATGCGTAGGTAATATATTGATTGCAAAAGATTACCTTTAACTTAACATATCTTACCTGATTTTAAGATAATAGGTGGCATATGCAATTAAACATCAATTTTTTTTATGAAAAAAATCATTACAAAAATGAGGGCTTTTTCAGCTAAAACGTTTGCTGTAATTGCTTTTTTGTGGCTGGGCTCTGCTGCCAATGCTCAGTATTGTGTGCCCGTTGGAGATTGTGCGTTCGGTGATGAAATATTGAATTTCACACTGAATACCATCAACAACAATTCGCTGTGCCAAGGTGGATATTCCGACTTCAGCAGCAGCATCAGTACTACCCTGAATGCCAGTGTCCCATATCCCTATTCGGCCACGTTTGGTTATACCTCTCAAGGCTTGGGTTTGTGGCTGGACATCAATCAGGATGGCGATTTTGATGACGCCGGTGAGTTTATCTCCTCTGTGCCTTTTGTCTCCGGAGCAACCTTCGCCAGCGGTACCTTGACCATTCCCGGAACAGTCAATTCAGGTACTTATCGCCTTCGCGTGAGGAACTGGTGGAATAATAATTTTCTTGGTTTGCCGGGTGAATCCTGTCAAACTGTTTCCTATGGCGAAACAGAAGATTACACCGTCATTGTGGTCAACAATGCATGTACTGCTCCCCCTACGCCCGGTGTGGCCGATGCTCCATCCTCAATATGTGCCGGTGTTAACTTCAATGTAAGTTTGACCGGAAATTCAATGGGCAATGGCCAAACCTATCAATGGCAATCTTCTGCCAATGGAACCACATGGGCAGATATCTTAGGAGCGACAAATATCAATTTAACTACATCCGCTAATTCACCAACGTATTACCGTTGTGTAGTAACCTGCTCAGGCCAGTCTGATACCTCTGCTGCCGACTTTTTAGCTACCATTATCCCAGCCAATATTTGCAATGCCTGCGTTTCATCGGCTTCATTCAATGGAGATACCTATATCGAAGGAGTTCAATTGGGTAGCATCAATACCAACAGTACCCTTTGTGCCAACTACACCAACAATACCAGCTTATCTACGGTAGTTATTAAAGGTGGAAGTTATTCTGGATCTATCATCCACGGCGATTGCGATGGCGGTTCAGCCTATCAACGTGGAGTTTTGGTCTGGGTGGATTGGAATGCCAATGGTGATTTTACCGATCCGGGTGAGCAACTGATGTCCATCTCTTCTCCAGGCGTATTTAGCCAAGCTGAACCATTGACATTTACTGTTCCTGCGAATATTCCTTCGGGACCAGTTTTGATGAGGGTTATTGCCTCTGAGGACGATGTAACAACACCTCCTTGCGGCAATTATAGTTATGGTGAAACCGAAGATTATATTTTGATTGTGGCCGATCCCCCCTTTAATGATGCAGGTATTGCCCAATTGATCTCACCCTCAACCAACCTCTGTTTTGTTTCCGACACCATTGTTGTTCGGTTGGAAAACGTAGGTCAGGTTGCTCTTACCTCATGCCAGTTCAACGTATCTGTGAATGGCGGAGCGGCTCAAACCTTCAATTGGACTGGAAACATCGGTCCCAATACCGCTCAAAACGTATTTGTTGGAAGCACAGTGTTGAACGATGGAGATTTCTTGAAAGTGTGGACCAGTCTGCCAAACGGAGTTCAAGATTCGTTGAACTTCAATGACACACTGCAACAAAACGTGTATCAATCCATGACGGGCATTTATACCATTGGAGGAAATGCTCCTGATTTTACTACCATCAACGATGCGCTTACCGCCCTTCAGGGTCGTGGAGCCTGCGGTGACGTTACGTTAAATGTGCGTTCCGGAACCTATGCCGAGCAAATGAAGCTGGAAACGTTCCAAGGAAACAGCTCAGTTCAAGTGGTTCTTCAATCTGAAGTGCAAGACGCCGATTCGGTACGGATCGAATTTTCTGCGAACTCGCTCGCATCCAATTACGTAGCTTGGTTTGAATCGGTGGAAAATTTCACCATCAATGAAGTGACTTTAGCTGCTACAGGTTTCACCTATTCTACTACTACTCTTTTGAGTGGTTTAGGAAAGAACAATACCATTCAGAATTCAACCATTATCGGTGATACCCTAGCTACATTTGATAGCAACAACTCATTTAACATTAAGTCATTGGTGGACAACGACAACAACTTTAGCCTGTTGAACAATACCATTTTGGGAGGTTCTAGGGCGGTAAGTTTGTCTGGAACATCCGCTGCCGATCCAGAAAAGGGAATGCGCATCATTGGTAATACCATTGAGAAATTCTACTTCGTGGGCATTGGTCTATTCAATCAGGAAAATCCAACTGTTGAAGGCAATACAATCATCGGAAGCGGAAGCAATGCGAATGTATTTCGTATCTATTTCAATACGGTGTACAATGGGGCTAGTGTTAATGGAAATAGAGTGGGCGGTTCCAACGGTGGTTTTGGTATAAATATGGATGGAGTTAGCGGAAGCTTAACCAATCCAGCCGTTGTTTCAAACAACTTTATTCATATGGGTGATTCGTTGAGTGCTCAGAATTCTGAGGCCATTTATATTCAAAACGGATCTAATCTTTTGAATGTGTATCACAACAGTGTTGCGGTGTATTCTCAAACCACCGGAACCGCCGGATTGACTATTGGAACGGGTGCCAACGTTGACATCAACATTCAAAACAACATCATTGCCCACTACGGTCAAGGTGCTGCCTACGAAATTGATGGTTCTTTGAGCATTGCCACTTCCAACAACAATGATTTGTTTGTGGCCAACGGACCTTTGGCCAGGTATGCGGGAACCCCATACGCCGATTTGACCTCGTTTAATGCCGGTACCGGTCACGATGCCAATTCAATTTCAGTGGATCCACTTTTCACCAATCTTGATATGCATACTTGTTTGTCTGATTTTGACAATGCAGGGGCAGCCGTAGGCGTTATGAATGATATTGACGGAGATACACGCAACGCCCAAACTCCAGACATGGGAGCAGATGAATATGTATTGGCTTCTACCTTTACGTTGGGTAATGACATTTACAAGTGTTCTGCCGATAGCGTTGAACTTGGCGCTGAGGTTATTTTAGATGGCACCTATTACTGGAGCACGTTCAGCAACGATCCTTCCATATTTGTAACCACGCCCGGTGAGTATAGCCTTACTTTGGTAACCAACTGCGGTACTGTAGATGATACCATTGAAGTCTTCAATATTGCTGCACCAGTTGCAAACTTTAGCAGTACCAACAGTTTCTACACCTATGTGTTTACCAATACCTCCAGCAATGCTACCACGTACAGTTGGGATTTTGGTGATGGAAACACCTCCACTGACCCCAATCCGTTGCACATTTATGCCGCCGATGGCAACTACACGGTGACCTTAACCGCAACGAACTCTTGTGGAGAAACAAGCACCAAAACCTTGCAGGTTAATGTGAATGTTACTTCTATAGAAGAAGCAGGTCAGTTGGCAGTGGATGTATACCCTAACCCCACATCAGGCATGACAACGGTACATATTGAAGGGTTGAATGTCCAAGATCTTCACCTGAAATTAATGGATTTGGCTGGCCGGGTCTTGATTTCAAAAACCATTTCAGGTCAAGCCGGTACTTTTGAGGCTGCTCTCAATTTGAGCAAGTTTGCTTCAGGAGTTTATGTTGTACGGATTGAAAGTGATACCTTCTCTGCTGTACAGCGTATTGTTCGCCGATAGATTTAACTAACCTGATTAAAAAGGGTAAAGCGCTTGTCGCTTTACCCTTTTTTGTTTTATGTGCTGTTCAACACCTTGCCTATGGAATTTCGGATGGACTTTGGGTTTTACGTCGCCTGCGGCCCGGATGGAGCCGGCACCGCGGGCGTGAACGGGGCCGCTGGACCATGCATGGAAAGGCGACCAGCGGAAGCCATTTCCATGCCCGGTCCAGCCCCCGTTCACAACCAAGGTACAGGTGACAGCCGGATTAGCCGCCCTCATTATTCCAATACGAATGACTATTGGTGAATTCGAAAAAGAATGTAAATTTGATAATATTAACCCAATTTTATGCCCAAACGGGATAAGCTCTTTCAGTTGGTTCGTTCGCTCAGCAAAACCGAAAAACGATATTTTAGTATCTATGCTCAGCTGCATGCCAAAAGCGAAAACAACGATTATCTGAAATTATTTCGGGAATTTGAGCGACAGGAAACCCTGGATGAATCTAGGATTAAACAAAATTTAGAAGGCGAACGACTTTTGGATCATTATGCGGTAACCAAGAGTTATTTGTACGATTTGATATTGAAGGCCATGCGGTCGTACAGCAAGCATTCTGAAGATAAGCGGGTATTGGATTTCATACAGGATGTTGAATTTTTGGCCAGCAAAGGAATTTTTGATCAAGCCCTACAGCTGCTGAATAAAGCCAGGGAAATTGCGATAGAACATGGATTGTTGGCTAGTTTGGATTTGTTGTTGCATTGGGAAAAGCGGATTCATTTGGCCTCTGGGTTCGTTTATTTTAATGAGGAAAAGTTGGCAAATTTGGGCGATGTGCAGCTTCAATTGCAGATGAAGCGCAGAATGCAAAACCGATTGTGGAGGAAGAATGCCATGGCTTTTGGTGGGGAATTGGGCCGGAAATACACTGAAAATCCCTTGCATGGATTAAGTGCTGAGGAAGAGAAAGCACTTGAATTGTTAAAAGTTCATCCCCGGAATGAGTTGCCCGCTTTTTTCATTGAAATTGAAAAATTGATTTTTGCAGGTAATGCCGAGGAAGCTTTACATTTTTTGGAGCAAACCCAATTGGCTTGGGAGGCTTCCAATCATGCCATAGAGTTCCCGTTTTTGTTCCTGCGGATTTGCCGAGTCCGCTTCCAGATTTTATTTGATTTGGGTAGGTACAAAGAAGTGGATATGGAGATTGAGCGTCTTGCTACCAATGAGCCCTTGTTCACTCTCAACGATTATATTTCTGCCTGGATACGTTCGGTCTCCCTCTATTATGATGGGTATAAATCCGCCCTTCAGCGGGATGACTTGGGGCTGAGGCAATTTGTGCTTTCTTGGGAAAAAAGGCCCATACTAGACCAGCTCTACCTGTTGGGATATGAAACCAATGCCACCTTTTTTGTAGGGTATGCTTCGTACTTACGTAGGAAATGGGATGACGCCGAACAGGAATTTGCAAAAATATGCCGAAATCCAGACGATTGGCCCAATTTGCCTGTCCTTTACGGAGCCTGGATTTATCGATTAATTTGTCATTTTAAAATGGGAAGTTGGAAGAAAATCATCCGTGTGGCGGCTCGATTTAAAGAGCGTTTGGAGTTGGATGGCCTTGCCAACTTAGATGAGGTTAAAAGCGTGTTGGGAGAATTGGCCGGAAGTCTATCGGGAACAGACGTCCTGAACTGTTTTCCTCGGCTTCTTCAAATTCAAATGAATTTCAATTTCTCAAAACAATCTTCTTCCTCATTGTTTGCTTTAAGTTTAGAGGACTTGAAAAGTTTAGATTTAGAAGAAATTCGGCCTCAGGACTGGAAATAATGCTAGGCAGGTTGGAATTCTCTACTTTTGGTGCATGAAAATTCTATTGTTCGGGAAAAGTCTAGGAGAAGAAGATGTTTCGCTGCTTCAGGGAATGCGTGATTTTCTGATCCGGAAGAACTGTGGAGTTTGCGTGTATGAACCTTACAACCGGCACTTGCTGGAACGGCATGGACTCGACCTTGGGTTGCCAATATTTTCAGAGCGAAATGTCCCTGAAGATTCAGATGTCTTAATCGGACTGGGTGGCGATGGCACTATTTTGGAAGCCGCAACCGTTTTAAAAGCCACCGGAATTCCAATGTTGGGAATTAATTTGGGCCGGCTTGGATTCTTGTCTCCAGTACCAAAACCATTGGTAGAACAAGCTTTAACTTCGTTAACTGAAGGGCACTTTACCATTGAAAAGCGGGGTGTATTGGTGGCGGAAGTGGAGGGCATCGAGGAAGAGGCCAAAATGGCCCTAAATGAAGTTACTTTGTTGAAGCGGGACAGCTCCTCGATGATTGAATTGCGTTGTTTGTTGGACGGTCAGTATTTTAATACGTATCGCTCTGATGGTCTGATTGTTTCAACCCCAACTGGATCTACAGGATATTCCCTAAGCTGCGGAGGCCCCATTGTGCATCCATCGGCCCCCGTGCTGGTGATTACTCCCATTGCTCCCCATAACTTGACTCAACGGCCTTTTGTGGTTTCAGATGGTGCCGTGATTGAGCTGCAATGTACGTCAAGGACCGGAGATTATTTGGTGAGTTTAGACAGCCGCAGTTATCCTTTGCCGGATTCTCAGCCCATTCGGATTCGTAAAGCCGCCTATTCCGCTTCGTTTGTGCATTTGAAATCAATGAATTACCTTCAAACACTAAGGAATAAATTACTTTGGGGGCTGGATGCACGAAACTAAAATCGGGTTGGTTTATTCGAGAAAGGTGCCTACCTTTGGGGAATATATCATTTCCTGAATCTATGAATCGTTCGGCTACTCTCTCGTTGTTTCTACTACTGCTTGGCATTTCCTCTGTAAGCCAAGCCCAGTCTCGTCGCTACGCTACTGAACAAAATTGGATGGAGAATTTTCGGGTGGTAACCGGGATTGGAACTATGAATTTTCTTGGTGATTTGGGAGGAGCCAATGACATTGGCCGCTCCTTTTTGGCCGACTGGGATTGGGAAGCGGTACGTCCTGTAATTCAGGTTGGAGCTCGGTATCAGTGGCACCGTCGGTTCGCAACCCGTGCCTCCTTTAATTTTGGATGGACCGTAGGAAAAGATTCTTGGACCGAAGATCCAGCCAGAAATGCCCGCAATTTATCTTTCCACTCGTTTAATTTTGAATGGGGATTTTTGCCGGAGTTCTATTTCTTGCCCGACGTGCCATTGAAAGGTCGATACCGTCGCCGCGGTGTAACCGGTAAAACAGGGCGTCCCGTTTTGGGCTACATCTACAGTGGAATCGTTGGCTTTACTATGAATCCCATGGCCAGAAATCCCTACGACGGCTTGACTTATGAATTGCAACCCCTCGGTACTGAAGGGCAATTTGTTCTCCCCACGCGGGATCCTTATAGCCTTGTTCAAGTGGCCATTCCAATTGGAGTTGGTTTTTCCTTTAAAATTACCAATGAAATCAATCTGGATGTTGAAGTGGGTTGGAGAAGAACGTTTACCGATTACATGGATGATGTTTCATCTACGTATGTGGATCCCAATTTGTTTGATAGCGACGTTGCAAAGCAATTGTCGATCGGAACTCAAGCTTATTACGTAGATCAAACTCCTGAACCTGGCGTGCAAGTGTTTGGCCCCGGCGATCAGCGAGGCAACCCCCAAGACAACGATACTTATTTGTTTTTTGCGTTTAATTTAAGTTGGAAATTGACGGCATTCAAAAACTCAGCCCCAAAATATCCCCGCTAACCTGTAGTAGATATACGAAAATGTCTGCTTCGGCGTTCGCATATTGCGCATTATGAGGCTGACCTCGACGCTTTTAGTTGCTCTTCTTTTTCATTTAAGCTCTATAGCCCAAACACATGAGTTGGGTTTTGGAGTCGGAGGTTCTTATTACCAGGGCGATTTGAACCCTGAAATCCCCTTTCAACAAACCGAATTGGGATTCCAGGTTTTTTATAGAAAAAATTTTGGCTACCATTGGTCCCTTAGGGCCGGAGGATTCATGGGTAAGGTTCGTGGAGATGATTCCCTGGGAACCTATGATTTTCAAACAAATAGAAATCTTAGGTTTGAATCGCAAATCTATGAAGGATATGGCCTTCTGGAATTTAATTTCCTGCCCTTTCGTCCTGGCCGAACCAACAAAGGAGGCGCTTGGACCCCCTTTGTGTTTGCCGGAATTAGCCTCTTTCATTTTGCTCCCGAAGTAAACTACAATGGAACATTGGTTGATTTGGCTTCCCTCAATACAGAAGGACAAAATCTGCCCGGTTCCGTACTGGAAGATTATGGCCGAATTTCTATGTCGGTTCCCTTCGGAGCGGGCATCAAACTGAAATTGTCCAATCGGTTTAGTCTAATGACCGAATGGGGAATGCGCATGACCTTTACAGATTACTTGGATGACGTTGGAGTTTCTTATCCCAACCAGGCCCAAATGGTCATTATCAATGGGCAATTGGCCTCTGAATTGTCTGACCCTTCCCTTGGTGGGTTGGTAGGCGGCAGCCCTTTAACAGGATACCAACGAGGAACTTCAAATAATTTAGACTGGTATTCCTTTTTCAGCGTATCTTTGGTGATTAAAATTAACGACCCAAGAATCTGTTACATGAATGGTCTTTGACCGCTAGGCAAGCTTATGGGATTTAAAGAACACATTCAACCGGATAAACTTCCTCAACATGTGGCCATAATTATGGACGGGAATGGCCGTTGGGCAAAACAGAAGGGAAAGCTACGCACCTTTGGCCACAAAATTGGAGTGAAGGCCGTCCGGGAAACTGTTGAAGGTGCTGCCGAAATTGGATTGAAGGTACTTACACTCTATGCCTTTTCCACCGAAAACTGGAATCGGCCTCAACGGGAAATCAATGCCTTGATGAATTTATTGGTTGATACCATTCACCAAGAAACACCTCGGTTAATTGAGAATAAAATTCAACTTCGGGCCATGGGCGATTTAAGTCAATTGCCTTCAAATTGCCAGCGCCAACTTCAGAAAAGCATCGATGATACTGCCAATCAATCGGGCATGATTCTGAATTTAGCCTTGTCGTATTCTGCCCGCTGGGAAATTTTACGCGCCGTTAAGGCTCTGGCCGCTCAAGTCCAAGCCGGCACAATCCGACCCGAAGACATCGATGAGGCTCAGTTTAGTAAACATTTGTGCACCGCAGAATTTCCAGACCCGGAACTGCTGATCCGCACCAGTGGTGAACAACGCATAAGCAATTACCTTTTGTGGCAAATCGCCTACAGCGAATTGTATTTCACATCTTGCCTGTGGCCAGATTTTACCCGAGAACACCTGTTTGAAGCTATGGTTGCCTATCAGCAACGGGAACGTCGTTTTGGAAAAATTAGTGAACAAGTAGCTGCGTTGTGAAGAGATACTCGCTCATTTGGTTACTCCTAATTCTGCTGTGCAATTCGGCCTTGGCGCAAAAGCCTGGATTCGATGTCGATTACCGATATCCACGAACGTACACCATAGATAAAATTCGAGTCCAATCGCCCGGCCAAAAATTAGATTCTACCTATGTGGTGCTGTTGAGCGGACTTGCTGTTGGCGATAAAATTCAAATCCCCGGCAGAGAAACCGCTGCGGCCATTCGAAAATTGTGGAAAGAAAAAGTGTTTCGAAACATTCGGATATCTGCCAACGAATTGGAACCCGGAAGAGCTGAATTGATTATTTATGCGGAAGAACAACCCCGCATTCTAAAGCCAATTATTTATGGCATAAAAAAGGGAGAGCAAGAAGACATTACCAATTTAATTAAATGGTATAGGGGAGAAGTTTATACTGAAAATTTGAGGAAAATTGCTGAATATCGGATTCGCGATTTTTTGGCTGAAAAAGGATTCCTGAATCCAAGCCTTGATTTTAGAACCGAAACCGACAGCACCATGCCCCCCGATTTTGTCAATCTTGTTATTGATATCAATCGAGGTGAAAAGGTCAAGGTGGGCTCACTCGACATTAGCGGTAATGTCTTGGTGAATACCTCCAAAATCCGCCGAACCATCAAAGAAGCTTTAGTTGAAAAATCCAGAGTGGATTTGGCCCGTGATTTCTTTCAGTTTCTGCAAGGAAATCCGCGGCTGGCCGAACTGGATTCCGTCCTCTTGGGCAAAGGGTTCTATTCGGCTACCCTGGAATATCTGCGAAATGCCAACCGCATTAATATCTTCACCAAGTCCAAATACAATGAACTGGAGTGGGATATGGCAATGCGCAGCATTGTTGGATTGTACCAAGCCAAAGGCTATCGAGATGCCAGAATTGTTCGAGATTCCGTTTTTTATGCCAATGGGGAATTGCACGCTCAAATTGAAATTTCAGAAGGCATTCAATACCATTTTCGAGACATCCGCTGGCTAGGAAATCAAAAGTACACCTCCGGTCGATTGGATAGCCTCTTAGGGATTAAACGCGGCGAAGTGTACGACCAAGAACGATTGACCAAGCGCTTAAACATGGATCAAAACGCCTTGGACATCAGTTCGCTATACCAAAATGACGGCTATTTGTTTTTCCGCGTCGAGCCGGTAGAAGTTTTGGTGGAAGGAGATAGCATTGACTTGGAAATCCGAATATCGGAAGGCAAACAAGCCCGAATTCGAAAAATCATCCTTTCTGGAAATACCAAAACCAACGACCGGGTTTTATTGCGAGAAGTTCGCGCCAAACCTGGAGATTTGTTCCGGCGTTCGGACGTCATTCGAACTCAGCAGGCACTTTCCCAATTGGGAATTATCGACCCTCAAGCCCTAGAAATTATCCCGCGTCCCGACCCCGTAAATGGAACGGTAGATTTGGAATTTGTGGTAACAGAGTCGCCTTCCGATCAAATTGAACTTTCGGGTGGCTGGGGCGCCAATCAGGTGGTTGGCACCTTGGGCCTTTCATTTCGGAATTTTAGCTTAAGGAATATGCTGAAACCTTCCACCTGGTCGCCGCTGCCCTCGGGCGATGGACAACAGTTGTCCATCCGAGCTCAATCCACCGGACCTCAATTTCAAGCCTATAACTTTAGCTTTAACGAGCCGTATCTAGGGGGTAAAAAACCCATTTCTCTCGGCGTTTCTGTAAACCACAGCTTGTTTTCTTTTGGCCTATCCGATTCGTCCTCTCGGCTTATGAATACATCGGTAGGATTGAACATTGGACGGCAACTGCGCTGGCCCGACGATTATTTTCAAATTTCTGGAGGCATATCCTACAACCGATACGATGCCCGAGATTACCGCTTAATCGCAGGAACGGCTCAAAATTTTACCGGGGTTTCCAACAACTTCAATATCAATATTGGATTGATTCGAAATTCCACCGACGATTTTATCTTCCCAACCTCGGGGTCTTTGTTTATGTTCAATGTGGAACTTACACCACCCTTTAGTGCCTTTAATTCCACCGATTATGCCTCCCTTCCTTTACAAGAACGCTATCAATGGCTGGAATACCACAAATGGAAGTTCCAAGGCAAGTGGTTCATTCCTCTAGATAAAAGAGCGAACGATAAACCCTCTAAGTTTATCCTTATGCTTAGAACCGAATTCGGTTTCTTAGGGCAATATTCACAGCGCGTCGGGCCTACTCCATTTGAACGCTTCTTCTTAGGTGGAGACGGCCTAACCGGCTTTAATATTGACGGTAGAGAAATTATTTCCCTACGCGGATATCCCAACCTCTCATTAACTCCTGGATTTGATGGCAATTCCGTCAACTCCGTTGGGGGAACCATTTACAACAAGCATACGCTTGAAATGCGTTTCCTATTGTCTCCCAATCCACAGGCAAAAATTTGGGTGCATGGGTTTTTGGAAGCCGGAAATGCCTGGGATGGATTCGATAATTATACACCATTTCAATTGCAACGCTCCGTCGGACTTGGTATGCGGTTCTTTTTACCTATGTTTGGGTTGCTGGGTGTCGATTATGGCTGGGGCATGGATCCACTGCCTCCCAACAATCAGGCCCCAGGAGGTCAGTTTCACTTTATGATTGGTCAACAGTTTTAATCATGAATCTGCACATAGATTAACCCCGTTCATTATGAAAAACGTACTTTTTTTCCTTGGCTTATCTTTCTTATTTTCCCTCTCCATGCAGGCTCAACGCATGGCCTATGTTGATAGCGATTACATTTTGAGCAACGTGCCAGAATTTAAGGCCGCCCAAAAGCAACTGGAAGACATTTCGGTCGAATGGCAAAAGGAAATTGAAACCAAATTGACTGAAATTGATGCCATGTACCGCAACTATCAGGTGGAAAAAATTCTGTTGAGCGAAGAAATGCGCATCAAAAAAGAGGATGAAATTCTGGCTAAAGAGAAAGCCGTAAAGGAACTGCAAAAAAAACGATTTGCTCCCGGTGGAGATTTTTTCAAAAAGCAAGAAGAATTAATTCGTCCGATTCAAGACAAAGTGTTTAATGCAATTTCTAGTCTGGCCGAAGATAAAAATTACAGCATGGTACTCGACAAGGCGGGTTCTACTACGGTGATGTACGGCAACAAACGGTTTGACATCAGCAACGATGTAATTAAGGAAATGGGCTTGGTCCCAGGTGCCATTGACGATGAGGATTCCGATGATGAGGACGACCCTGAGGATGAAGACTCAAAAGACCAACCCATCAAAATTGATAAGCGCTAAAATGCGTACCCGCATCGGAATGTTTGACTCAGGAGTCGGGGGACTCACGGTTCTAAACGCATTCCGCAAGGCCTTCCCTATGGCTGATATTCATTATGTGGGAGATACCTTGCACATGCCGTATGGCGATAAAAGCCCCGAAAAAATCCAGGAATTCAGTCGGCAAATTGCTCGTTATCTCTGCAGTCAAGGAGCTGAACTTATTGTTATTGCCTGCAATTCAGCTTCCTCATGGGCATACCAGGAGGTCTGCGATGCGGCAGGTCAGATTCCCGTTCTCGATGTGGTTCGGCCCATCGTACGCTTCTTGGCAAACTCGCCCCAGTTATCTCAGGTTGGGTTAATCGGTACCCGAGCTACCATTCAATCCGGTATTTATCCAACATTACTGAAGGCAGCAGCTCCCCAAATTCACATCGATGCCCTGCCAACCCCCTTACTGGCACCCTTGGTAGAAGAGGCCATCGAATTGCGCGCTCTCAACCGCTTATTAATTGAACACTATCTGCATCAGCTCGACACGGAATCCATTCAAGCCTTAGTCCTAGCCTGTACCCACTACCCGGTTCTGCAAGATATTTTTGTTGAGGTGCTTGGTCCCACCATTCAGGTTTTAAATCCCGGCGAGGTACTGGCCGATGAGTGCCGTTCAAATGGAATGACCTTCGAAGGTACCGGCAGCTTGCGCTGCGAAATAACCGAATACACTCAGGCATTCGACAAAACAGCTGAACGCCTGCTCGGCCAACCCATTCAGCTCAAAACCGTTCAGCTGCCAGCCTAAACTCGCACTGATTTTTCTCCCAATTCATTCCTACTTTTTTAGGTGTTTTTAGTTTGGGCGGCCGCGGGCTTTCACCAATAGTCCGCAGCGGCAAGTGGCTGGGCCAGCGGGTTTGCGTGGGCTCCCAAGGTCGCCTCCGCACCGCGCGGCCCAGGCACTTACCGCTTTGCGGGCTATTCGGTTCAATCCCTGCCGCAATGCCCCATGACCTATCATGGAAAGGAAATTATTCCGAGCCCCTGAATCACTACTTTTTCAAAGTAAAATCACCATACACGGTGCTTTCCTCTTCAACATGAATTGCGATTGGTTCACGTTTGTTCCTTCATAATATTTGTACCTTCGAACTTTGGTTCTGCTAACCAGAGTTTTACTAATCCTTTAAATTTAAAACCATGAGCAGAGGAAAAATATTTGTTACCGGCGCAGCCGGATTCATCGGAAGTCGGGTAGTTAAATTGGCCCTTGATGCCGGCTACGAGGTGCGGTGCTTGGTACGGAATTCCACCAATTTACGTCGACTTGAAGGTCTCAAATATGAACCCTTCATTGGTGATATTACGAGTTCCGATTCCATGCAGGAAGGAATTAAAGGATGTACCGCTGTAATCCACTTGGCTTCCCTCTCAAACTGGAAAGACATACATAGTCCTAAAATGCCCTTGGTGGTAATTGAAGGCAGCCGCAATGTACTCAATGCTGCTCGAGACAATGGGAATCTCCCCATGGTGTATGTTTCATCCTCAACCGCAGTGGATGGAACGGAAGAAAAGGTAATCCTGAACGAAGACAGCCCTCTTACTTTAAGCAAGGCCAATTTCGTGTATCCACATGCCAAAAAGCAGGTGGAAGGAATGTGCAAAGAATATGCCGCTGAAGGACTCCCGGTATGCATCGTCAATCCAACCGAAGTGTATGGCCCTCAAGATTGGGAAAAAATCACCTGTGGAAATTTAATTGATTTTGCTACCACCAAAACCATTCAGTTGGCGGAAGGCGGGACATCCATCGTTCATGTTGATGATGTGGCCCAAGGGATCCTGGCCGCTTTGGAAAAAGGAAAGCCCGGAGAACGTTACATCTTAGGCGGTGAGAATATGGAATTTAAAGATTTGGCCGCTCTGGCTATGGAAATCCTAGGCAAGCCGGCAAAAATTTCAATGATATCCAGAAAAATGCTCTTGACCTTGGCTTGGATATCGAAAACATTTAAAATAAATATGGGCTTTGAACCAGCGGTAATCCCCTATGCCGTTAAATACTGGTTTGTGGATAATTCTAAAGCGAAAAAGGACTTGGGTATTCAGTTCCGCCCCCCACGCGAAATCCTGGAACCTACCCTAAATTGGGTGAAGGAAGTAGGCTGGTTAAAGTAAGGGATTCAAGTTCTTACTTCGGCTTTTCTTAAATGTTGGGTGTTCTAATACCTAAATTTCGGACTGCCATTCACCATGTTGCGTAGTTTATGAAAGGAAGAGTTTTAATAACAGGTGCTACTTCAGGAATTGGAGCAGCAACCGCACGGCGGCTCGCAAAAGAGGGCTACGATTTAATCTTGACAGGAAGAAGAGCCGACCGCTTGGCCGATTTAACCGACGAATTGCGCTCCATTTACCCACAGATTTCTTTACTTCATTCTACGTTGGATGTACGCGATGAAATGCAGGTGAAATCTCTTTACGAAGAGTTGGAACGTAACAATAAAATACCGGATGTTTTAATCAATAACGCCGGCTTGGCCGCCGGCTTGGCTTCTGTTGATGAAGCGCTGACAGACGATTGGAATCGGATGATTGATACCAATGTTAAAGGCGCCTTATACATGTGTAAATTCCTGATTCCTTACCTGAAAAAACAGAACCGGGGACATATCGTTCAAATGTCTTCGGTCGTAAGCCGTGAGGTGTATGCCGGAGGCAGTGTGTATTCAGCCACTAAGCATGCCTTGGACGCAATTCACCGCTCGTTGCGCTTGGAATTGTTGCCCTGGAATATCCGATTAACATCCATAAATCCCGGCTTGGTTGAAACGGAATTTAGTTTGGTTCGTTTTCATGGAGATGCCCAGCGAGCACAATCGGTATATTCCGACATTCAACCCTTACAAGCTGAAGATGTAGCCGATGCCGTTGCTTACTGTTTGGGCTTGCCTGCCCATGTCAATATTCCCGAACTTCATATCACTGCTGCCTGCCAAGCATCGGCTACCCGAGTTCGTAAAGCGGACGGTAGCCTAAGAGGATAACGGTAATTTATCTGCCCTTTAAAATGGGCAAAATACTCCCTGCCGAGCCATTCGGAGCGGGAATACCTAACAATTGAGAAAGGGTAGGGGCAATGTCTTCCACTCCCACCTCCTGAACATGTATGTGGGGCTTAAACATACTGCCATAAATAAGCAACGGTACGTGGGCGTCGTACTCAAACGGCGAACCATGGGTGCTCCCTTTTCCCAGCCGAAGCCCTTCCATGTATCCAGGTTTTGGAATGCCAATTAAATCGCCAGAACGCGAATGATGCACACCTTTTGCCACCATTCCGGGTCCATGATTTAAACTGAGCATAGAATACAACTGATCAAATTCATACACATCCAAAATGCCCGGAATTGCACGCATAGCGCTCCGAAGTTTTCTTTTAAGATCGACCGGACACCCCTCTTTCAAGTACACATTTAGGTTCAGCACATCTTCAATAAACGGCGCTGCCTCCGGCACGCCTTGAATGAGCTTTTCTTTTATGCCTTCTTCAATGACTCCGCCAGGAATGCGGTTTGCCCTAGCCCGAAGTGGATTCTCTGCCGCCCCATGGTCGGCCGTAAGCACCACAACCCAATGCTCAGCTCCAATATGTTGGTCCAAATAACCGAAGAGCTTTGCCAATTCCCGATCCAACTTGATGTAGGTGTCAGCAATTTCTAAGGAACGAATGCCAAATTGATGGCCTAAAATATCGGGTTGGGAAAAGCTGATATTTAATAGGTCGGGAGTGTCGTCCAGCCCTAATTGTTCTTGCTGAAGCATTTCAAGAACAAAATCTATCGTCAACGCATTCCCGGCAGGTAGATATTTTAAGCGCTGATAGCCCAATTCTGAACTTGTTGCTGAATTGTTGTGCGGAAAAACAGGATCAACCTCAGCCGGCAAGGGAAGCTCTTCCTCCTGCATGTCTAGATGCTTCAAACCTTGAAGTTTTTTATCCAATTCCCAAGCCTGATTTAGTCCAACTTCCTTTTTTGGGCTTTGATTGAATGCATGCACCCACTGAGGCAAGGCATCAACATAAAAAGAAGAACTTATAAAATGGCCGTTGGCCGGATCCAACCAATATACGCCATCACTGTGGTGCCCAGACATAAGTATTGCTGACCTGTCTTTGATGGCAACGGCGGTGTTTTTGGCCTCGGGATAGGCCATTTTAAGCTCGTCTCCCAAGGTACTTGTCCAAAGGTTCCTCGGACTCATCATTCCGGCGGTCGTATTGCTGCCAATGGTGCGAACAGATGTATCTTCAACGCAATACACAGATTTTCCTGTTGCCCTTTCATACCAATCGTTGGCTACGATTCCATTGTACATAGGAAAAGTTCCGGTTGAAATGCACGCATGCCCGGGACCCGTATAGGTCGGCACATAATGGTATTTGGCATTTGAAAACCGAATTCCTTGACGCTTCAATCGCTGAAAGCCGCCATCTCCAAAATAAGCATCAAAACGTTCCAAATAATCATTGCGCATTTGGTCTACTGAAATGACAACCACCAACCTCGGAGGAACTGGGCTTCCGGTATAGGGCTGTGCACGTATTTGACCGAACAAACAAAGCAACAAAAAAGCGATGGCACAAATTCGATTCATAACTAGGCTTTTACGGCAATAGAGGCAATGATTAAACCACTGCGCAAGGTCCATAATCCCGCGCGAACGAAGGAGCTAATCTGAAGGGCTTTGAAGGTCGCCGGTTCGGGCTTCCTCCAATAAACCGCCCGTTGCTTTCGCAACAACATCAATGAAAAACCCCAAATGCCAAGCAACAGGAAAAAGGAGAGCCCATACAACTGTATAAATCTGGCCGCATCAGGACTGGCAGACATAGACCGAACGGAGAAAATTAAGGTGGCAAACGAGGTGAGAAGTTCCAATGATACCAGCGGCAAATGCACTAAGGTAGAACGCTGTTGAAGCACCTTTGCCGCATCCTCCCTATGCTCTTTTGCTATCCACTGAAATGCCTGTAAACCCACCACAGAACTATGCCAAGCCATCCCTGTTAAAAGAAGGCTACACAGCAATGAAATAATAAATGCCGGCGATACCATGGCTTATGGGGCTAGGCGTTCTTTTTCCCAAGTGTTTCCTTCCTTCACAAATCGAATGCGGTCATGAAGCCGCCCCGGCCGACCTTGCCAAAACTCCATACTCATTGGTTCCAAACGGTATCCTCCCCAAAAGGGTGGAGTAGGAATCACATCTGTATTGGCAAACTTTTCTTCTGTTGCCTTTAATAAAGCCTCCAAGTGTGCCCGGTCTGGAATAGAGGAACTTTGTGGAGAGGCCCATGCCGTCAGTTGATTTAGCCTCGGCCGACTTTGAAAATAGGCGTCCGACTCAACTTTTGATAGTTTTCGTACACGACCTTGAACCCGAATTTGCCGCTCCAACTCTACCCAAAAGAAATTTAAGGCGGCCTTGTCATTTTGCTCCAATTGCTTTGCCTTTTCAGAGGTGTAATTGGTGTAAAAGACCAATCCTAAATTGGAAAGATCCCTTAACAATACAATTCTGCTACTTGGAAATCCAGAGGAGTCTACTGTGCTAAGGGCCATGGCGTTTGGTTCCGATTGACCCGCATTTGCGGCTTCTCCTAGCCATTTTTCTAATAAAAAAATAGGGTTAGATCCACAATCCGTTTCGGATAATGACATCAAATTATAATCTTTACGGAGTTTTGAGAGAAATTCTTTCATACCTTAACACTTCTTGAATTCAAAGGTACCTAAATGGAATCAATCAGCACGGGCAAAAGCGAAAGAAAACTAGACCGAGTCAAATGGCTAGCCTTTATCATCATTGGAGTCTCCTCCTTAATCCGATTGTTTTATGCTTCATCCATTTCTTTTAGCCCGGACGAGGTCTATTCTATTTTCCAATTTTCCGATTTCGGATTTTCCGGCCTTCTCAATCACCTCAATGAGCGCGGTGAAAACCACCCTGTTGTAGCCCAGGTTCTTTTCGGATTCTGGTATCAAATCATGCCGGCGCATGAATTTTTTGTTCGCCTTCCCTACATTCTGATTGGTTCTATGGGCATGTGGTGGGCCTACTTGCTGTTTTCAGGTTGGTTTGGAAGAAAGGTGGCAATCATGGTGATTATTCTAATGGGCTTCGCAGCAGTAAATATGGTGTTCAGCATTTATGCTAGACCTTTTGTCTTGGGCATGGCTCTAATTCTATTCGCCGCATGGCGCTGGGATCGCGTAATCAACCGTACCGGCCAAATTCCACTGAAAAAGGGATTGTTCTTGGGCGCCGCTTGGCTCTTGGCCGCCCACGCTCATTATGGCGCACTCATGCTGGTAGGCATTATGGTGCTCGCCTCCCTTCTGTTCATCACTCCCAAAAATATGTACGCTCTAGGGGCTGCAGCTCTTATTTTACTTCTTGGTTTGGCTCCCTTTTATTCAATAGGCAGGCTACATTTCACGATGGCCAACATCGGCCCTCATGGACTTCCTGTTCCAGATCCTCAATTCGGTTGGATTGTGGATTGGTTGCTGTATTTAGTCAATCATTCTTGGTTTGTCTTCCTTACTCTATTAGGAATTATGGTCTACGCACGACCAAAAGCACATGAAAAAAAGCAGAATTGGCGTGCCTCCAGATACCACATGGTGCTTGGAAAACAACAAGTAATCTGGCTCTCAGCCGCCTTAGGTTTCCTTCCTTTTATCGGTTTGATGTTCTATTCTTTCGTTCAAAAGCCGGTGTTCCACGTTTCGCTTATTTTGCCCACCTTCCCCTTTATGGCCGCCTTTGTTTTTCAGTGGGCATATCCCTTTTTCCGAAAAATGCCAACCTACCTCCTGGGAGCATATTCCGTGGTTGTACTTTTTACCTCCATGACGGAAAAGGAGGCCTTTAATATTATGCCATTTACGCACTTTAAATCTGCCATTTCCGATATTGAAGACCGATTGGAAACAAATCCAAAAACCGCAGTTCTTTTTGTTTCTCCAACCCCTGAGGTCCTTCGCTATTTTATTCAAGAGGATAGCCCACTGAGAAAAGTGGGGCGTATCTTTCACCCCGATAGTCTTGACTACAATTTATTGGACTGGATGAAGAAAACAGAAAGCGACGGAAATGAAAATTTAATCTACGCTTGGTTTGATGAAGAACCCGCCGTTGAAGTCCCTACCCAAATCCGAGCCATTTATCCCAATTATGAAACCCGAACGCGGGGCAGTCAACAGGCTCAACATTACTTCACCAAACGCTCCGTCAAATCAACGATTTTAAGAGATCAGGATACCTTACTTTCGTATAAAAAACTTTATCTCACGGCTCCTCTTGACTCTATGTTGAGTCAACCCGCCATTTTTATGGATGCCGGTCCACTCCGGGATGATATGAACCCTTGGACGGAAATTGTGGGGAAAGTTGTACTTCAAAATTTGGATAGCCAATTGGTGAATTTCCAAGTTCATGTTGAAATTTTATCGGATTATGGAGCAAATTGGGAGAACATTTTAACGGCTGAACTTCCCCCAAACACAACACGTGCCTTCTATGTTGGAAGGAAATTAAGGGAAGAGATATCGTATAAAAAGGAACCCATTTTTAGAGTTAAAACAGACCCTATTGCCAGCAATGGACAGCCCGGAAAAATAAGAGTGCTTGAAAATTACATCTGCATCGTGGTGGGAGATGAAAAGAATTTCCCCAAAATGATGTATCCCGGTCATCAAAAACGTTAATCGAATCATGACCTATTTTCGCTTCTTTTCCCCCTTTTTCTTTGTTTTGGCTCTTTGCCCATCTTCGGCCTACGCTCAACTTAATCCGGAAGCTTGGCGGGTACATTTGCCCTTCTTCAGGTGCTCGCACATCGATTACCACAATGGAAAACTACTGCTGGCATCCGACCAAGGAGCATGGAGCTACGACCTGGAAACCATCGAGCGCGAACCCTTTTCAAAGGCGGAAGGCTTTAGCGCTGTTCAAAGTTCTGTTGTTCGGTCACACCCCACCAAACCCTGGGCAATTGTTGCCTACCAAACCGGACATGTTGACCTTCAAAAAAATGGCCGCGTTGTTCCTCTGAATGCGCTGTTAAATGCCGGAATAAACGACAGTAAATTTATACGGTCGGCAGAATGGTATGGCGATACGGTTATTTTGGCGGCCGATTTTGGCGTCGTTATTATTGATGCAAAACAAGAGGTCTTTCGCAATTCAGCCATCCTGAAAAATAGCCCCCTGTTTACCACTGAAACTTGTCAGTCAGCTACCGTCTTTAATGGTAGGTATTGGTTTTCTTTATCTACCGGATTGTACAGTCTTCCCCTGTCTGGAAATATTAAAGATTTAACATCCTGGGTGATGCAACCCGAGGCTGGGCCAGGATTTTATGCCCATGTGTCTGCATTCAATGGTAAATTATTCGCCATCAAAGGCCAACAAGGAGACAGCTTGTTTGCCTTTACCCCAGGAACCCCAGCCCAAATCCTTTCTTTCCCCGATTTTCCATCCTACAACAGCCTTAGAACCATCGGAAATCGACTCTATCTGCTTACCGATACTGTCGCCATTGCCTTAGATGCTTCTCAACAAATAGTTTGGAACTTCCATTCTCCATTCGGTGCATTTAAAGACATCGTTCGAGACCCCTCAGGAAATCATTATCTGGCAACATCAAGAAATGGCTTGCTGTTCAGCGCTACCAATCAAACGGCCTATGGCCCGGCAGGTCCGGAAACCCGAAACGCATACGATATAAAAGTGCTCTCTAACGGAGATGTGTGGGTGGCTTCCGGAGGAAGAACTCCGTTATGGGGTGCCATTTTTCGGCGAGACCAACTGTTCTACCGCAGTCAAGGATTTTGGAGGGTCCTTCGCGAACCCGAAGCCGGCTATCCATTAGGACATGCTGATTTACTCGCTATAGCCCCCGATCCCGATGACCCCAAACATTTGTTTGTCGCCGCCGGAATTACAGGCCTGTATGAAATAAATAATTACACCTATTCTTCCATTCTGCAAGGCCCCCCTCTGCCCTTAGGCCTGAATCGACCTGGTTTAGGTGGCCTGGCATTTGATCGCCAAAAAAACCTCTGGGTTTCTCCTTCATATGACCCTGTCGGCCTGGTTTGCTTAAAAACAGATAATTCTTCTTTATCTGTAGATTTTCCAAATTTCACCTCAAATGCAGTTCCCACCGGAGATGTAGTTGTGGATGATTTTGGGTATGTCTGGCTCGCCGTTTGGAGCCGTGGCATCGCCGTTTATAACCCCGCCAATGGACAAAAGCAGTATTTAACAGCAACTTTCAACAGTGGCGATTTACCCAATCTTCATATCCGAACCCTGGCAAAAGATAAAAATGGAGAAATTTGGGTGGGAACCGACGATGGCTTACGGGTATTTTCTCCCGGTCAATTGTTTAGCTCTAACCCAGTGAATGGACAGAAAATTGTACTCAGCGCCGACGATGGCAATAACGAACTCCTCTTGGCCCAAACCATAGTAAATGACATTCAGGTGGACGGAGGAAACCGAAAATGGATCGCCACCCAAGGCGCCGGTGTTCTTCTCGTTAGCCCCGACGGAAGAACCATAATTCGTAGTTTCAATGCCGACAATAGCCCCCTACTGTCAGACAATGTTCAATGCATTGGAATTGACCCCATCACTGGTGAGGTTTATTTCGGTACTGACCTCGGAATTATATCATACCAAGGCAATGCAACAGAAGCCTCAGATGATTTTGGTGATGTTGTCGCTTTCCCCAATCCCATTAAACCCACCTACGACGGCCCAATTACCATCAAAGGCCTTGCACGAAATGCCAACCTGAAAATCACCGATATAGCCGGCAATTTGGTCTATGAACTCGAAGCCGCCGGCGGTACAGCCACCTGGAACGGCCGCCGGTTTGACGGACGAAGGCCCCATACCGGTGTATATCTTGTGTTCGCTACCAATCAAGACGGATCCCAATCCATGGTGACCAAACTTATTTTTGTTAATTAGGGCCATGCCCCGACAATTGGAATGCTTACTTCTTCACACCGTTCGGTTTGGTGATAAAGGGTATATTTTAAAATTACTGGCCGCCGATGGGGAACAGCTCGATGCAGTTTTTATGGCCTCGGCCAATTCTAAAAAGAACAAACGTGCTTTTTTACACCCCCTTTCAGCTCTCCATTTGGTTTTAAGCGACAGCAAATCCAACAGCCTTCCCTATGCATCTCAGTTCGCATTTCAACATGGTCGCTCTTTGGTGCATGCCGGCCCGGTAAAATTGTCCATTGCCCTGTTTATGGCTGAGGTGCTTTCAAAAATATGCCAATGGCAAAAAAGCGATTTAGCTCTATATGATTTGGCAATCCATCACCTCGAAAGTACCCTGAATCAAATCCAATCTAAGGACCTGCCCATTTCTTTCCTGCTCGATGCCATTGAATGGGCAGGTATTTTGCCCCTACCTCCTGAAAAACCAATATTCCCTTTGGTCTTTGGAATTCAATCAGCCTCTTTTTATTCTCCCCCAGGAAATGGATTGGAACCCGTCTTCTCTCCTGAAATATCAAAAGCATGGCTGGATTTGATTCTGCATAAAAATATACCTGAAAATTCAGCCCAAAGAAGAGATTTGCTCGATGCTATGATAGGCTTTCTGGAATGGCAGTTTGAACGCCCAGGAAGCATCCAAAGCCATCGAATTTTTGCTGAAATGAATACGGCATAAACTAAAATGGACCTCAAGGCCCATTCCTATAAATCTATGCTTACCGAAGTATAGATCGACTCCGAACAGTCGAAAAATAAAAAGGTGGACAAGGCAGGAATTAAGTCATAACGGCCAATTTTTACCACAGAGGCCGCAAAGGCAACCGCAATGTCCGCAAAGGCGCCTCCAAACTCCTGCACCCCCTCGTTATTATTACATTCCCTCTGTGAACTTGGCGCCGACTTGGAGCTTTGTGTTAAAAAAAATCAAGCCATACATGTTAATTTTTTACCGCATCCGAGTACAAC
>JAQCBQ010000133.1 GCA_027621385.1 Bacteroidota bacterium
AGGCGCGGAGGCGACCTTGGGAGCCCACGCAAGCCCGCTGGGGCAGACTTTCGGCCACTGAGGACTACCGGCGAAAGCCCGTTCGCCGCCCCCCCCAAAAAACCACCAAACACCTTGCTTTCATCAAACCAACGGGCATCAATTTCGAGGAAAATGAACCATTTTGTTAAAAACAGAAGCTAAGTCTTGTACTCTTGCGAAATCAATGCGATTTCGTACATTTACCATAAAAATACACCCTTATGCGTCAATACTTTACCCTTGCTTTGCTTTTTATGGGATCGTTGGCCGCAACGAACGTCAGCGCCCAACAGATTTATTTTGAAGATTTTGAGGGAAACAACCCTCAGGTATTCATGAATACCAACAATGTCAATAGTGGAACCACGTTTGACAATTCCTGGGTCATCAACAACAAATACACCGGCGGGCAATTCACACCGATTAGCGGAACCTGCTTTGCTACCTTAAACATTCCTACAACCGGCGCTCAGCCCAATACGATTAGCAGCCCCAACGGAAAATACATGCACATTGCCTCTTCTCAGTCGCAATTGGGCACCAATCCTATGGACAATGCGCACTACTGTGCGGCAGACCAAAACTGCTATTTCTCGGGGAATTATTTTACGCGCACAGCGGCGCTCAACACCACGGGCATCTCCAATGTAACCTTAAAGTTTTGGTGGATTGCCGGCGGTTCGCCCAATGCCTTTGGTGAAATGTACTACAGTACCAATGGTGGGTCAACTTGGACTCAATGGCAAGGCTTAAGTCTGGCCAACCAACCCACATGGACACAGACTGTAATTGCGTCCAACATTTTCGACAATCAGGCCAATTTGATGATCGGTTGGAGATTTGTGAACAACAATGGTCAAGCCGGCACTTTGTTGTCGTTGGGCATTGATGACATTGAAGTGTCCGCTCCTGTAGTCACTCCAAACCTAGCCACCGATGATTTAACTTCAGGCAATGTCTTGTGTCCCGGCATGAGCATCACGGTACCTTACACGGTGAGCGGTGGTAATTTTCAAGGGAACAACAACTTTGCTCTTGAGATGTCCGATGCTACTGGTGTTTTTTCTGGAAATGTCATCGGTACTCAGTCTGGAACCAGCAGCGGTAGCATTACGGCTACACTTCCACAATCCTTGCCCGGCGGGAATGGGTACAAGTTCCGGGTTAATGCATCGAATCCTGTTGTTCAGGGTACAGCTACGCCCGGAGCATATCAGGCTCCTGACGACTTAAACTTAAGTTTCACGCACACCATTAGCGGTTTGACTGTGAATGTAACGAATACCTCTACCGTTTCTCCCGGAGCGCAGTGGTTGTTCTGCCCCAACAATTCTACAGCACAAGGCATTAACTACGCCCATACTTTTGCTGCCAGTGGCACCTATTGTGTTTGCCTGACGGCCAACAACGGTTGTGTTGCTGACACCATTTGCGAAGACGTGACCGTCTGTGCCGACGTGGTTGCCGATTTGCTTCCATCGGTAAACGGACCTGTAGTAACCATTCCAGACAATGTGAGTGGAGCCGACAGCGTGGTGCTGATTTTCACCGGATTGGATACGGTCTACAACCCCGTGTTCCCTTATCAGTACACCTACACTTCATTGGGACCCAAGACCATCTGTTTGTATGCCTACAACGATTGCGGAAAAAGCGACACCAGTTGTACAGAAGTGACCATCAGTTCAACTCAAAGCCTATTTGAACACAATGAATGGGCCCGCATTGCTCCCAACCCGGCCAACCAATTGGTTCAAATTACCGGCTCAAATATCCACCGAGTTAAATTGATTAATATGACCGGTCAAACTGTATTCAGAGAGCATTTTAGTTCAGCCGTCAATGCTGCTTCAATATCGCTGAGCTCATTGTCCAATGGGATTTATATTTTAGAAATCCAGGGAGAAAACAAAACAGCCAATTACAGGTTGTTGGTTCAACACTAATATTAAAAAAATGGGGGCTTAAGCCCCCATTTTTTTTAACTTTCATTGAGGTTTACAGGCTGTCGGTTCAACACTAATTTTAAATAAATCGGAGCTAAGGCCCCTTTTGTTTTAACTTTCATTGAGGTTTACAGGCTGTCATTCAACACTAATTTTAATAAAATGGGGGCTTCAGCCCTCTTTTACATTGTTTAGGGCAGCATTTAAGGACTTGGCATTGTCCTGCTTTTGGGATGTTTGATATTGCCCCCTTTAAATATTGCAATAACCTATTGTTTTTAATAGCTTTAAGCCAATGTTAAACGTTCGATTCCATCTTGTCTCCTGGTTTTTCATGGGAATGGCTCAGCTGCTTGCTCAAATGCCAACCCAATCCCTTGCTCCATCGAATTCTGAAACCAACATTCAGCCTTGGTCCGATGAAGAAGTCTTGAACTTGGACATGCCCGATGGATTCCGGCGCATTGTGCAGTTAAAAGACGGCCGAATCATTTCTCAGACCTCGAGAGCCGCCATCAATTATCGGCAGAAAGATGGTTCTTGGGCAAAGGTAAATCCCTTGCCCACTGCCATGGAAAACAATACGGTTGTGGCAGATCAGCAAAGCCATCCGGTTCATTTGGATTTACAAACCGGTTGGGGTCAGGTTGGGAGCCTTCGATTTAAAGCCACAAAAATTTTGGGAATGGACGCCCCGGCGTTCAGCACAAGTTCTACTCCTGGGTTCTTTAATCAGCAGGTCTCTCCGGGGGTGATGCGAAGCACTGAATTTAAGCACAACGCCCTGAAAACGGGGATCCTTCTCAGTTCAATTCCTCAAAGCACTTCAGATTGGTCGGTAAAAGAGACCTTTGAGTTGCCTGCTGGAGCGTCAATCGTTGAAGACATAGAAATGCCGGGGTTGTTGCGGATTGAAAAAAACAATGAAGTTCTGGGGTTGATTTATCCAGCATGGATAAAAGATGCTCAGGGGGAATTTGCGGCAGGCAGCTATACCTATGTTCAAAATGGGAATACGGTACATTTAACGACCGTTCTTCCCGAAAACTGGATAACCGATCCCAGCCGGGTGTTCCCCATTGAAATAGACCCCTTGGTTACAGGGCCAACGGCCGTTTTCGGTGGGGGATTTATGCCTTCCTGCGACATGCCCAATTTTTATGTGGATAGTATTCTAGTTACAATCCCGGCCATGATTACCATTACCGGGGCCTTTGTAACGGGGAGTTATTATGCCAGCCCTTTTACTGGCGCTACGATGGCCAATGGCGCCATGTTTTACAGTTCTTCCTGCGGCAATTCGCCCCAGCTTACTGTGGCACCTCCTACTGGTAACTCGCCGGGGACGGCTTACCTGGCCAATCAGGATTACAGAAGCCCTTTAACTTGTTGTTTGCCTTCTGCCTGTACCACTCAAACGTTTTGGGTGCGCATGCACATTGGCCGAAACATCGGAGGAACGGGATGCAATTTCAGTTATATCTATTATGACATGAATTCTCCCTGGCCATTTTCCGTTTACATTGAAGGCAGAACCATTGAAACAGCAAGCTCTGGATGGATTCTTACTCCCAGCGAACAATGTTCAGACGACTGTGAAGTAAAAATAAGGGCCTTTGCCCGCTATGGTGTTCCACCCTATACCATTGTTCACCCTTGGCTTCAAGGGACCGAAAGCATGGGGAATCCAAACGTTGGATGTCAAACCCCCTTGGTGAATAAAGAATTCACGGCGACCCGTCCGAATTGCCCTGATTTTTGCGTTGAAAACCCCAATTTGCCTGTTCCTGCTCCCATTGTGCGCGACCAGTGCAACAATGGCATTCAAGGCTTTTCATCAAAGCCCATTTCAATAAAACCCAGTCCTGAAATTACTGCGTCCTCCAATTTAATTGAATTGTGCAGCGGGGAAGCCGCATCCATTACCTTTACCGCTTGCCCAGACAGCGTAAATGTCAATTGGTCTGGAGGAGGCTACCAGGGCATGAACCAGCTGGACACCATCATGTTCAATACCACAGAAGACACCCTGACCACCAATTATCAGGCTCAAGCCACCTTGAATGGTTGTTCTGCTGTTCCGGTCAACGTACGCATTCACAGCTATCCATTGCCTTCCGCTTCCATGATAATTCCGGATGTGGCCATCATCAATACAGAAGTACTCTTGCAAGACTCTTCAAATTACAGTGGAGGAAACCCTCAAAGCATACAATGGATTTTACCCGGCGGACAAACCCTTTCGGGCAATCCTGCGACGCACTCCTTTTCTACCGTTGGAGAACAGGAAGTATGTTTAGAGGTTGAAACAAATTACGGATGCCGAGATACCGTTTGCAAAACCATTATGATTATTCCGCCGGATGTTCCATCTCCCAATGTGGTAACGCCAAATGGAGACGGAGAAAACGATGCCTTATCCTTTCAATATCTTGACTTCTTTGGTCCCGCTCAATTGACCGTGTTTAACCGTTGGGGAATTGTAGTGTATTCCAGTTCAGATTATCAGAACGACTGGGTGCCCTCCGTAACCGATGGCACGTATTTTTATGAATTGATTTTGGCCGACGGAAAGACAAAAACAAGCACTTTGTTGGTTGTACGGCCATAAATCCGATGGGTAGAAATATACAATTCCATTTCTAGCAGGGCTATAATCTTCATACCTTTGCGTATCAAAATTGTTCAACTTAATTCAATTTCGTGATGAACTCACCCTTGCAAGTGTATGCCGAAACAACGCCCAACCCGGCTACCATGAAATTTGTGGTGAATTTGCCTTTGCTTCCCAATAAAAGCGCCGAATTTCTAGGGCCTGAAATGGCGGGGAACGACGATTTGATTGGAGCCCTATTTCGATTTCCGTACATAAAATCCATATACATTGCCTCGAATTTTGTCACCTTAACCAAAGTTGAAGGTGCTGAGTGGTATGAGTATATGAATGAAATTCGCACCTACATTCGAGACTTTTTGGAAGCGGGAAATCCAGTGTTGACCAAAATGCCGCCGGCGAAAGCTCCGATTCAAGTTGCAGGCCAAGAGCCCTTGCCCGAGCACGAAATAGACGGCAAAATCACCGAAATTCTTGATGAGTATATTCGGCCTGCCGTTGAACAAGATGGGGGAGAAATTGCCTACCGGGGATTCAAAGATGGAATTGTGTTTGTAGCCATGCGCGGTTCATGTGCAGGCTGTCCAAGTTCCACCTTAACCTTAAAAGCCGGTATTGAGCAATTGCTCAAGCGAATGGTGCCTGGAGTTGAACAGGTTGTGGCAGAGAGCGATGTAGAACAGGCCTAAGGTATTTCGCCTTTTTTTAGTTTGGATCACCATCGTGCCTGATAGCCGAGATGAATTTTAGATTGGCCAAATCCGGTTTGGGTGCCTGGCGTTATTCCTAGGGCATACACCACAGAAAAAGAACCTGCAGGAGTTAAAAAAGTAAGTCCCAGTCCCGTTCCAATTTGCCATTCACTCTGGGTTTCATTTCCGAGTTCTCTGCCATATCTGCCTGCATCGGCAAAGAAATGAAACCAGGAACCGCGGTCAAAAATGAAGCGTATTTCAGTGTTAAGGTATCCGAACCAGGTGGCATATAGGGATTCCTCATCCACTCCACGCAGGCTGTGCAAGCCCCCGAAGCGTCGAGTTTCGCTCCTTAAAAGGCCGGCGCTATTTAACCAATAACCATGTCCTCGGACATAGCAAATCCACTGCTTATAAATGGGTTGCAGAATAAAACCGTCCAACTCCAGTTCAGAAACCAAAACATTGTTCAAATTACCAACGGTATCGGGCCGGAATTCTCTGTTTCCCGTGCTGCCAATGGCCCTAATGCGGTATCCCTTGCGCGGAGTAATAGGGTCGTCTATGGCCCGCTTTTCCCATTGCAATCCAACGGAAAGGGCTGAAGCGTCGAGCCATCCGGCACTCGGGTTTTCGGCCCCAGGAGCCGCGAGGCTTTGACGAATATGAAAAAAACCAGAAATCAAACTAAATCCCGAGGGCTTCCAAGACAAACCCGCCTTCCCCTCGAGTTGGGAAAAAGCAGAATCAATCCTAAAAAGCTTAAAATCGCCCATACAGCCCAAGCGGCTGCCAAACAAATACGGCCAAGATGCTTCAATTTTCAATTGTTGGGTTGCCGTTTGCAAGCGCTGCCAGGACACATTAAGGCGTTCCGCATAACCGAAGGTGTTTTCCAAAGCCAAATCCAGCTCTCCCGTCAACAGGAAACCTCCGGTTTGATTGTTGTCGGGCATCATGCCTAAAATCCCTGAGAAGCGATTGGTTCTGGCTTTTTTCAAAGGCCAATCAACATCCACCTTCGTTCCACGCTGAAGCAATCGGGGGGTGCGTCCTGCGTCCAATAATCCTGCGGAAGATAAAGATCGGACCCCTTCCTTCAGGTGCCGGTGTTGCACGGGCCTATTCGGATACAATCCACTAAAATGCTGCAGCACCCTGGGGGCTAAAATCCGCTCTGTTCCCGCAGTTATCGAGTCCCACACCAGTGCCGGACCTAAATCCAAACCTACTTCAATCACAAGGGTTTGTCCTTCCTCCTGTTTGGGTCGTAGGGATATTCTTGCCCCTGCATATCCATAGGCATGCAACTCTTCAAGCGCCTTTTCTTTTATTGCAGTCCAAGAGTTTGGCGTCAGCGGCAGCGACTGAGGCAAATCAAGAAGATTGGATTGCTGTGATTCGGCCAGCACCCATTTCCATTTTTTGCCTTGATGCAACTGAACCCAAAGGGTATCGTTGGCAAATTTTAATGAATCGGCAGAGGAAAGGATGTACCCTCTGCGTTGCAACTGCTCTAATCGCTGCCGGATTTTTGTGTGAGCCTCTATCGTATCTGAAAAGCTAAGGGGGCGTTTGGGCCACTGGCTATTGGGCATTGGAGCCAGAACAAGTTGTGCAGACAAACTTAGAGGCAACAATCCTGCCCATAAACCAAGAAACAACCGAGTCATCCTCATTATGGACTAAGCTGCCATGGAATGGGTAAAATC
>JAQCBQ010000134.1 GCA_027621385.1 Bacteroidota bacterium
TGAACCGGGTAGCCCGCCAGGGGGCCGGAGCCTGGCCCGCGCGGCGCGGAGGCGACCTTGGGAGCCCACGCAAGCCCGCTGGGCCAGCCTTCCGGCCACCGCGGACTACCGGCGAAAGCCCGTAGCCGCCCCCATAAAAAAAAACAGATTCCTCAACTTAACGCCCGCGGCCCTCGCCCAAATCTATGGCCTGCACCGGCAAAATGCCCGCACGCGCCTGGCCCTTGGCATCTTTAGGACAGTAGCCCTCCGGCCGCCATGAAACCATAAATTCTTCGGCGGGATCGACCAACAGCCCCGCCCTGCGCATAAACTGCCGGTTCGCCAGCACCGGAGTGCTTTTCTTGGTGCGGTTTACCAAAGCAAAACGCACCTTGCGGTACTCCATTCCATTGAACTGCACGGTAAGTAAAATTACCGGTCGACGCTGCACCGAATGCCCCACCTCGGCAAAGGAATGCCCCACCACCGGGTGCCGATGCTGCTGCGAACCCAAACTCCACTCCAAGTATCCATCTACTTCTTCGATGTGGTCGGCATGCAAGGAACAAGCCGTGGCGCCATTTCCCGTATCAAATTTGGCTACGACTTCGCCTACCCCCGCAATGAAAATGCGCTCGCGAAAGCCAATGCAGGTTTTGGGCAAAGGCGCATGCAAACGCTGCGTCAACAGCTCGGCCAGACTGCCGGCCAACCCCGGCGCTTCGGCCGGAAAAATACCGGGCTGAGGCTGAATATGCAATACCGCAAAGCGGCTATGATTATGCGTTACAAGCACTTCGGCCCACAGGCACCCCGACCGCTTGGCGGCCTCAACAGCCAGACGCTGAGCCTCTTGGACCTGATTGTCGGTCCAGTCCTCGGGCCACCGGGAATGCAAGGTCAGAAGGTCGCGGCGCACCAAGCCTTGGCGCTGGGCAAACAACCAAAACCGAGCAATTCCTCCGCTGAGCGGAGCCTCAGAATGACCAATTCCCTGCTGCTGCAAAACGGCACTTAAGCTAGGTCGATCCAAACAAAGGCGAACTGCAGCCGAGGCGTTGAGCGAGGCCAGCTTGGCTTGTTCCATGCGCATCCACAGCTGCCATCCTTGCTCATCCAGGCTTTCCAAACAAGGAATAATGCAGGTTTTTTTTGGGCGTAGGGAATACGGTTCTGAGGCGCAGAGGAGCATTCCTCCTCCGTTGATGGCGGCGTGAAATTCAACCTCATTTGGATTGGCCAATGCCACCCGCTTGCCTTGACGCTTAAGCGCATCCACCAAGGCCAACATGCCCGATCGCAAGGTCTTGGGCTCGCCCAAAATGAGAAAGTGCGCCAAGGGAGCTTTGGTATCGGACGCATGCTTAGCCGGTTCTGTTCTTGCCATGGGCTTCGGTGTTGTACGAAACTACAACCTTTTTACATAGAACCCCACATTGGTCCATTTGGGTGTGATGCAGCAAATGGGTTATCTTCGCTAATCTTAATGTAAAATTTACCATGAAAACAGCCTTGGTATTTCCCGGTCAAGGGGCCCAAACTCCCGGAATGGGGAAAGATTTGTACGAGCGCGACGCCCGAGTAAAAGCCGTGTTTGAACAGGCCAATGATATATTGGGTTTTCGCCTTACTGACATTATGTTTGATGGCTCGGCCGAAGATTTAACCGAAACCCGCTATGCCCAACCGGCCATTTTTGTGCATTCGGTGGCGGTGGCAATGCAGCAATCATTTAGTCCCGATGCGGTGGCGGGCCATTCTCTAGGCGAGTTCTCCGCCCTGGTAGTGGCAGGAGTATTTCCCTTTGAGGCCGGACTGGCCTTGGTTCAGGAACGTGCTTTGGCCATGCAGGAAGCGTGCGAGTCGGAGCCAGGAACCATGGCCGCCGTGCTCGGCCTGGATGACGCATCGGTAGAATCCGTCTGTGCAGGGATTTCGAACCTGGTGGTGGTGCCGGCCAACTACAATTGTCCGGGTCAGCTGGTGATATCGGGCAGCCATGCAGGCATTGAAGAGGCCTGCATTCGCTTGAAAGAGGCCGGAGCCAAAAGGGCCTTGCCCCTAAAAGTGGGCGGAGCCTTCCATTCGCCATTGATGGAACCCGCGCGGCAGCGCCTGGAAGCAGCCATTCGCCGTACTGAACTCTCGGCACCCCAATGTCCTGTTTATCAGAATGTGGTGGCCTGTGCCGTAACGGATCCGGAGGAAATTCGCAGCAATTTGATTGCACAACTCACCGGTCCGGTGCGCTGGACCCAATCGGTGCAGGCCATGTGGAACGATGGCATTCATCGTTTTGTCGAAGCCGGACCGGGGAATGTGTTGCAGGGATTAATCCGCAAAGTGGCCCCCGAGGCCGATTTGGTTTCCGGCTAGGGGCACACCTTCGTGTGTGCCCCGTCCACCGTATATGCCCCCTGCCGTATATGCCCCTCCGTTCCGTGTATGCCAACGGCACCCGTTTGATTTGGGGCAGATACGTAGGTGTGCCCCGGCGGCCTCAACTCGTTTGGGGCAGACACGTAGGTGTGCCCTGGCGGCCTCGACTCGTTTGGGGCAGACACGTAGGTCTGCCCCAACAATTTATTTCCCAAAACCGCCTTAAATCTTACATGGGTTTTTACCTTTGTGCCTGGAAACCCCATGCATGAGCGACCCATTAAAACACGAATGTGGATTGGCCTTAATCCGGTTGAAGCGGCAAGCCGGAAAGCCCTCTTCTTTGCCCTATGGACAGGCCTTGCGCCACATGTACCTGTTGCTGGAAAAAATGCACAACCGCGGGCAAGACGGTGCCGGTTTGGCCTGCCTGTCGGTTGATACCTTGCCCGGAAAGCCCCCCATTCTTCGGGAGCGCTCGGTGCAGGCGCAGCCCATTTTGCATGTCATTCGGCAAATTGAGGAGCAGCGGCTGCGCGAACCTCAGGCCAACCGATTTGAAGGCGATATTTATTTGGGCCATGTGCGTTATGGCACGTATGGAGCGAACGGCATTGATTCATGCCACCCATTTTTACGGGACAGCCCATGGAAAGAAAAAATGCTCTGCCTTGCCGGGAATTTCAATTTGACCAATACGGCCGAGTTGTTTCAGCAATTGGTAGAACTAGGTCAACACCCTACGCAAACGGCCGATACCGTAACGGTGATGGAGCGCATGGGGCATTTTTTAGACCGCGCCCTTGGGCAACATGAAAATCAAGGCCGTCCGGTGGGGCCGCCCGATTTGGGGCAGGTGCTCCGCAACACCTTTCAAAAACTAGACGGAGGCTATGCCATTGGCGGGTTTACAGGCGATGGACATGCCTTTGCCATTCGAGACCCGAGGGGCATTCGCCCTTGCTTTTGGTACGAAAACGAAGAACTGATTGCGGTGGCTTCTGAGCGGCCGGTCCTGCAAACTGTGTTTCATGCCGATGTGCAAGACATTCAAGAGCTAAAGCCCGGTAGTGCGCTGTTGATTTCCGCTCAGGGGCAGGCGGAAACGGTGCAGGTGCTCGAGGCTCAGCCCACCCTAGCCTGTTCGTTTGAGCGCATTTATTTTTCTCGGGGCACCGACGCCTCAGTATATACCGAACGCAAAGCCTTGGGCGAGCAGCTGGCCGAGCCGGTGTTGCAGGCCCTGAATGGACAGCTTGAAGAGGCTGTATTTTCTTTTATTCCCAACACGGCAGAACTGGCGTTTTATGGATTGGTAAAGGGCTTGGAGGCCGAGCAAGAGGCGCGAACCGCCCGGCAGCTCATGGAACATTGTCCGGCCACGGAAGAAGAGATTTTAGCCTTGCTGCGCCGCAAGGTGCGGGTAGAAAAGGTGGCGGTGAAGGACGCTAAATTGCGCACCTTCATTACCGACGACCGGCACAGGGACGACCTGGTGCAGCACGTGTACGACATCACCTACGGCTCTGTGCGGCCTGGCCAAGACACCCTGGTGGTGGTGGACGACAGCATTGTGCGGGGCACCACCCTGCGCGAAAGCATCCTGAAAATGCTGGATCGCTTGCAACCGCGGCGCATCGTGGTAGTCAGCTCGGCACCCATCATCAAGTACCCCGATTGCTATGGCATTGATATGGCTCGGCTGGAAGACTTGGCGGCCTTTCGGGCGCTGCTGGCCTTGCTCGCCGAAGCCGGTTTGAACTCGGAATTAAAGCAAACCGAGGCCAATATCTTACGCGCTAGAGAGCAGAGAACAGACGGAGAAAAAAACTGGGTGGCAGAATTGTATGCCCGGTTCAGCGATGCGCAGTTGGCCGATAAAATGGCAGAACAGCTTAGTCCGGCGGGCATACAGGCTCAAGTGCAGCTGGTGTTTCAGTCGTTGCAGGGGCTGCACTCGGCCTGTCCTGAGCATACGGGCGATTGGTACTTCAGCGGAAATTACCCTACGCCGGGGGGCTACGCCTTTGTAAATCAGGCATTTTTGAAATTCGCTCAGGGAGAAACGGGGCGGGTTCAGGGCTAAATGGATTTGGTTTTTTATGGGGGCGGCTGCGGGCTTTCACCGGTAGTCCGCACAGGGCGGAAGGCTGGCCCAGCGGGCTTGCGGTGGCTCCTAAAGTCGCCTCCGCGCCACGCGGGCCAGGCTCCGCCCCGTTGGCGTGCTACCCGGTTCAATCCCTGCCGCGGGCCACATCATGCCTAATACTGAGTAGGGAAAATCTGCAGATTGGGGGTTACAACTCTTTATTTAACTCGGGTAGAGGTCTAGGCTGAGCTTGTTTTGCCACACGGGCAATAGCGGCAATGTGGTCGGGGGTACTGCCACAGCAGCCACCAATCAAATTAATCCAGCGGTTGTTCATAAATTCAGCCACCAAATCGGCCATTTCATCGGGAGTTTGATCGTAGGCTCCAAAAGCATTGGGAAGGCCGGCATTGGGGTAGGCCGTTACCATGACCGGAGATTTTTTTGCCAATTCCTGAATGTAGGGGGCCATGTCTTTGGCGCCTAGGGCGCAGTTCAGGCCGATGCTCAGAAGGTCGGCATGCAGCAATGAAATCATAAAGGCCTCTACGGTTTGTCCGCTAAGGGTTCTTCCCGAGGCGTCGGTGATGGTTCCGCTCACCATAATGGGAATGGCGGCTCCGGTTTCCTCGCGCAGCTGTTGAATGGCGTACAGGGCGGCCTTGGCGTTTAAGGTGTCGAAAATAGTCTCAACCAGAAGGGCGTCGGCTCCGGCAGACCAAAGGGCTCGAGCCTGTTCTAGGTATGCCTCTACCAGTTCGTCGAAGTCAATGGCTCGGAATCCGGGATCGTTGACGTCGGGTGACAAGGACGCGGTTTTATTGGTGGGCCCAATTGCTCCGGCTACCCAGCACAGCCGTCCGGGTTCATTTTCCATGCAGGCATCGGCAGCGGCTCGAGCACAGGCTACCGAAGCCAGATTCATTTCTTCGGCCAGATCTTCCATGTGGTAGTCGGCCTGAGAAATTCGGTTGGCTCCGAACGTATTGGTTTCAGCAATATCGGCGCCGGCCTCAAAATACGCTTGGTGGATGCCCTGAATAACATCTGGCCGAGTAAGGCTAAGCAATTCATTGTTGCCTTTTACGGGGTGGGGCCAATCGGCAAAGCGCTGTCCGCGGTAATCTTCTTCTTGCAGATTATGCCGTTGAATCATGGTTCCCATGGCTCCGTCTAAAACGACCACCCGGGTTTTCATGGCTTGGCGCAGGGCCTCAATGCGTTGTTCTCTATTCATGGTGTTTCTTGCTTATTCGAATGGTTCTTCCTTCCAATTCAAGGCCCTGCAGGGCCTCGATGGCAGCAATTTCTTGCTGTGAATTGCTCAGGCCAACAAACCCAAATCCGCGGCTTCGGCCCGAAATTCGGTCCCGAATCAACTGAACCGATTGGGCCTCGCCAAACGGACTAAACAGGTCTTTAAGCTCCTGTTCGGTATAGGCATAAGGAAGGTTGCCAATGAAAATCACACCCAAAGATAGGCCATAGGCGGGTTGGCTGAGTAGGCTAAGCTGAAATTCGCTGTTGTGGATGAAAAATCAATATGGAGAGCCTAGGTAGGAGGGGGCCCTGCGGCAGGGATTGAGTAGGGTTGCCCGCAAGGTGGGCGGAGCTTGGCCCGCGTGGCGCGGAGGCGACCTTGGGAGCCCCCGCAAGCCCGCTGGGCCAGACTTCCGCCCACCGCGGACTACCCACGAAAGCCCGCAGCCGCCCAAGAAAAAACAGAAAAGAACCTCTCCAAATCAATGATTCACCCTAAAAAATGGAGGGGGATAAGAAAGGAAAAATCAATATTTTGCGACCTAGATGGAAATCGACCTCACTAACTTGCCAACCCTATGATGCGTAAAACGACTTCAGTTTTTTTGGGATTTGCTTTTTTGCTGCTGCTGACGGCGGGCAGCATTGACCTGGGCAATCTGTTCAATTATTACGGACTTACCGTTCCGGCCTACATTACGAAAGACAATGCGCCGGCGCCAAATGCCGCAGACAATATGCGGGCAACGCTGGGGCGGGTGCTGTTTTATGATGCCCGCTTATCGGTAAACAATGCCATTTCTTGTGCTTCTTGCCACAAGCAGGAGTTTGCCTTTGGCGATACCGCCGTACGGTCGGTAGGACATACAGGAGGACTTACCGGGCGGCACTCCATGCGCCTTATCAATGCTCGATTTGGCACAGAAACCCGGTTTTTTTGGAATGAACGGGCCAGCTCTTTGGACGACCAAACCAGTCAACCCATTCAAGATGCGGTTGAGATGGGCTTTTCGGGGCAAGGAGGACAGCCGGGCATCGATTCTCTAATCCGTAAACTGGAATCTATACCGGAGTATCCGGCCTTATTTCAGTTGGCCTTTGGAAGTCCTGACATTTCAGAAATGTACATTCAGCGTGCCTTATCGACTTTTTTGAGGAGCATTGCATCGTTTGATTCGAAATTTGATGTGGGCCTGGCACAGGCGCCGAACCTGGGTGCTCCCTTTCCGAATTTCAGCGCCCAAGAGAACAACGGGA
>JAQCBQ010000135.1 GCA_027621385.1 Bacteroidota bacterium
ATTTGTTTTTTACCACAAAGGGCTCCAAGTCGGCACAAAGGGCACAGAGGGGGTGTAGTTGAATGAATTGCGGTGTCTATCAACACCGAAATCTCTGTGAACTTTGCGGCTCCCTTGGCGGCCCTTTGTGGTAAAAACCGACAGTCATGCCTCGATTTGTTTTCACCACGAAGAACTCCAAGTCGGCGCAAAGAACACAGAGGAGGTGCAGTTAAATAAAGCGCCTTAAAAACGTGTTGAACCTTTGGAATTTATTGGTGAACTGTATGGCAAAAAAACCTTACAAACAGCTGAAAACAAAAAATAATCTTAGCGTAACACGATAAAAAAAGGAACCACTAAAATGATAAAATCCCTTTTAAAGAAATTCCTTTTAAGTCAAGGCTACGTTATTTCAAAGAGCTTACCAGAAGATGCACAATGGCAGGCCCATCGAAATTATTTGGATGACACAATAGCTTTGGTTGGCGATGCTGATGATTTGTGCATCATGGATGTTGGAGCCTACATCGGCCAAATGGCTATGGCGTACCGTAGCCGATTTCCAAAAGCGCGTATTTTGGCTTTTGAGCCCTGTCCTGAATCGTTTAACATCTTAACAAAGAAAGTCCAAGGATGTAATATAGAATGCCATAAAATGGCAATAGCAGAAAAATCGGGACAGACAGAATTACAGCTTTTCGATTTTGCCCCAGCGAACTCAATATTACCCCCGCATCCAAATAGGGATAAAGTCTGGGGAGAAAATAAATTAGAAGCCACAGGAAGACTTCAAATTGAGGCCATAACGCTGGAGGACGCCTTTAATGCCTTTAATATTAGGCATCTAAATGTATTAAAATTGGATGTTCAAGGCCTGGAACACCAAATATTGAATGCCGCAAAGGGATTGCTTAAAGTGGGGAAAATTGATTTTATATATTTGGAGCTCATTCTTCTCCCCACCTATCAAAATCAAGAGACGATAACCAATTATTTTAAATTGATGGAAGAAGTTGGATTTGAATTGCATAATTTTTACAACCTGTCAAGTGTAGAAGGGCAATTGAGGCAAGTAGATGCTCTTTTTAAACGGCTTAAATGAGTTGAAAGTGATAACACAAGAACAACTAAATAAATTCGGATTAGAGGCCGTTTGGGAATTGCAGAAGGACGAGACCGGTTGCCTAGCGATTTTTTCCCCTCTTTTTGGCCGGGCAGAAATAAAAGGAGGTATTCCTCGATTTGTAAAATCTGCCGACAACTATTCAGAAAACTTTGGATTTCAATGGAAGAAATTCGCCAAAACCCAGTTGGACAGCTATTCAGGAATTACCTTGACGAGCGACCGGTTTTTTAAAGACACTCAATGGTCCCAGGCTGATTTAAAAGGCCGCCGGGTTTTGGAGATAGGTTCGGGCGCCGGACGGTTTACGGAGATTCTATTGTCGACAGGAGCATTGGTGTATTCCTTTGATTATTCTGCTGCCGTTGAAGCTAATTTTGCCAATCATGGCCACCATGAAAATCTATTGCTTTTTCAAGGCTCCGTGTATGAAATACCCTTCCCTGACGATTTTTTTGATTTTATTTTTTGCTTTGGGGTACTTCAACATACTCCTGACCCGCCTATGGCCTTGAGTTGCATGGTTAAAAAAATGAAACCTGAGGGTAAAATTGCCGTTGATAATTATCCGGCAGGAAGTTCAAAAATAACCAAACGCCCCAACAGCAATTATCGGAAAGTGGCTCGGAGACTTTCTTTTTTGTCGCCCAAAAATCTGTTTCAATTTGTTCGGTTCTACCACCAATTTTGGTTTCCAATCGACACCTTGATTCGAACCAAATTGCCACCAACCTTATACCCCAAGGTTTTACACCATATTGGAATACCCTGCTTTAACTATGTTCATACTATTCCGCTCAGCTACAAACAACTAAAAGAGTGGGCTATTTTAGACACATTTGATGCCCTAGGTGCCACTTACGACAAGCCAGTTACTCAAGGGGAATTCAAAGCGCTAGGGGAGCAGGCACAAATTTTAAACTTTGAAGTTGCTTTGGCTTTTAATGGTTTTGTTCTACGCGGAAAGGGAAAAAGGGAATAAATAGGTAAGGATGTGATACCAATGTTCTTTAATAACTTTGCGGCTCACTCGGAGTGCTTTGTGGTAAAAACCGACAGTCATGCCTCGATTTGTTTTTTACCACAAAGGGCTCCAAGTCGGCACAAAGGGCACAGAGGGGGTGTAGTTGAATGAATTTCGGTGTCTATCAACACCGAAATCTCTGTGAACTTTGCGGCTTCCTCAGAGTGCTTTGTGGTAAAAATTAGTCACCCAAACCTTAACCGGTTTTTTTAACACTAGAGGGGGTGCAGTTGAAAAAAAAACAACGCCTTACAACACCTCATCCCCCCAAATCTCCTTCACCGATCCCACCACCTCTTTAATTTTCTGTTCATCTTGTATGGGACACACCAGCAGTACACCGTTGCTTTCCACTACCAAAAGGTTTTTAGCTCCTTGCAGCACTACTTTTTTGCCTGCGGGCACATGCACCAAACAGCCTTCCGATTCCAGCGCCAGAATCTGTCCGCCCAACAGGGCATTGGTCTCTCCGACCAGTAAGGACTGTTCACGCAGGGAACCCCAAGTTCCCAAATCGGTCCAGCCGATGTCGGCCGACACCACAAATACATTGTCGGCCCGCTCTAAAATGGCGTAATCCACACTGATGTTTTTTACCATGGCGTAAATGCGCCGTATTTCGTCCGAACCTGCCGGGCCGGTTAACGTAGGCACCGCTTCTTGAAACAAGGCCGCTTCATCGGGCAAATGCTGTTCTATGGCCTGAATAAAGGTGGAGGTTTTCCAAAGGAAATTGCCCGAGTTCCACAGAAAATCTCCGCTGTTTATAAAGCTCATGGCCAATTCGGCATTGGGCTTCTCGGTGAAGGTTTTCACTTTTTGTATCCCCTCAATGCCGGTTTGGATTTCCCGGTTGAACTGAATATATCCATAACCGGTATCGGGGCGGTGCGGACGAATGCCCAGCGTAACCAACGCCGGCTGTTTTTCTGCAAAGCTCAAGCCTTTCTCCAACACGGCCAGAAATTCCGCTTCTTTTGAAATCAAGTGGTCGGCGGCCAACACCACCATGCTCGATTCCGGATCGCGGGCCTGAAGCATATACGCGGCATAGGCTAAACAGGGAGCCGTGTTTTTTCGGCTCGGTTCGCAGAGCAAATTCTCGGGTTTTAAGTCCGGCAAATGTTCCATGCACAGCGCCCGGTAGTCTTCGTGGCTAACCACCAAAATGCGTTCGGGAGGGAAAAGGGGAAGCAAGCGCCGCCAGGTGGCCTGAATCATGCTCTCTCCGGTTCCCAAGATATCGATAAATTGTTTGGGCTTCTGACGGGTGGACATGGGCCAAAAACGGCTTCCAATTCCCCCGGCCATGATGACAGCGTAGCGCATGATTTTGTTTTGGTATTCAAAGGTAGCTCCTAAATCCTTGGAATGCAACCCTAGTTGTTCGCCGGCGCCCTATTGCCCTCGAACCTCCGTTAAAAACCTCCCGAGTGCGTAGATGTTTTGAATTTTACGGTCGTGGTTGTTTTTACCGCTCCGCTCTTCTTTCAATAATGCTTCGCAAAAAACACGATTTAAAAACGGGTTTTTCAACAGCACTTGATCAATTTTTTCGGCAAATGCCCCCTTCCTCATCCATGTTTGAACGGGAATCTCAAAGCCCATTTTTTTATACTTTGGCATAGGAATTCCGTCCCTTTGAGTCCAAGTTTCCAAGGCATTTTTTAGAATCCGTTTTAGCGAAAACATAGAAAAACGAATTTCAACGGGCAAGGATGCGGCAAAGGCCGCCAAATCGTTGTCCAAAAAGGGAAAGCGCTGTTCTACCCCGGCCGACATAAATTCATGGTCACCCGAAAAAAGAACGTTGCCCGACAAAAAGACTTTTAGGTCTAGGTAACTCAATGCATCTATTGTGTGCCATTCTGCCGTGGTTTCCTGGAATTGTGTGTAAACCTCAATTGGGTCGGGCAAAACCATGCTTTCAAGGGGGCCTGATTTAAAAAGTCGTTGTGCTTGGGCGGGCGAAACAACCTGTTTGAAGAGTAAAAAAGCCCGAACCAAATCTCGGTTTTGGGCTGAGTTGAAACTCTCGAGCTGAAAGCGCAGAGGCAGGCGGCCATTTCCGGCAGGAAGGGCTGCAATTCCCGCTTTGATTAAGATTTGGGTGGCCCATCTAGGCAAATACCGATAGGACTTCATGGCCATGGCGGCATTCAAGGTCGGATAACCGGCAAACAACTCATCTCCGCCCGCTCCACTTAAGGTCACTTTAAAGCCACCTTCCCGCACGGCCTTGGCCAAATGAACATAGCCTACATCGCATAAAAAACCAAAGGGCTCGGAATACGCAGTTGTCCGGGCATCAACCAAGTCTAAAAAATCAGTTTCAGAAAACGATAGGATGCGGTGGTCAACGCCATAGCCTTTTGCCCAAGATATAGCACCTGCGGTTTCGTCAAATCTCTTTTCCGCATACCCTAGCGTGAAGGCCGTTGTTGCATTTTCACCTTTAACCATAGCTGTTAAAATGGCCCTGGAGTCCAGGCCGGAGGAAAGCAGGGTGCTCACCTGCACATCGGCCACCAATTGACGTTCTACGGCCTGCTGAAACAACCTGAGCGTCTCTTCTTCCGCTTCTTGCCTTGTGATTTTAATCTTGCTGCCAAAATAGATGTCGACAAATTTCCAAGCCTGTTCCTTACCTAATCCTACGCGCATGGCGCAACCCGCAGGTAAGCGTGAAATACCCTGATAAATGCTGTGGGGTTCGGGAATGAACGACAGCATTAGATAGTTTGAAAGCGCTTGTGGATTGATGGCCGGGGTAGAGTCCATTCCACATAGCAATGACCGCAGTTCACTGCTAAACAGAAGTCTCCCCTGATTTTTAGTATAAAAAAGGGGTTTTACCCCAAAACGGTCTCTGGCCAATAGAAGCGTTTGCTGTTCAATATCGTACAAAGCAAAAGCAAACATGCCGTTCAACAGCGGAAGGAAATCGGGGCCATGCTGTTCGTACAAATGCACCAAAACCTCGGTATCGGTTTGAGTAGAAAAAGAATGGCCTTGCCGTTCAAGTTGAATGCGCAGTTCTCGATAGTTGTAAATTTCTCCATTTAAAATAACGCAAACCGACTTGTTTTCATTAAAAATGGGCTGGTTTCCTCCGCTTAAATCAATAATGCTTAGCCTGCGGTGCACCAAAGAAACCCCGCTGGCATGAAAATAATTTTCACTGTCAGGCCCTCTGTGCTGAAGGGCATCCCCCATTTTTTTCAGCTTGTTTTCAGGAAAGGCATCCTGTTCGGAGCTTAAATTTATCGCCCCTGCGATTCCGCACATTTGAATAAATCTCTAGTTTAAATTCAAAGCGAAGCTACGTCTATTTTTCAATTTTTAATGCAGCAAAAAACCGAATTTAAAATGTCGCCGTTTTTTTAAAAGTTGAATGTTCCCCGTATTCAATCAAAATCAGACCTTTGTAGTTATGATTGACTTTCCCTTTTTACGGCAAATCCGCCACTTTGAATTAAATAAGGCCATAGCACATTTTCCCCAAGGTGCCAATTTGCTTGAATTGGGAGCCGGCGCCGGTTGGCAGGCAAAGCAACTCAGCCACCAAGGCTTTTCAGTTTCTGCCATTGATATTCCAAGTACTGAATACTTGGTTCATCAGGAATTCCCGGTTTTGCCCTACGACGGCCAGCACATCCCCTTTCCTGACGCCCATTTTGATGTGGTGTTTAGTTCAAATGTAATGGAGCACGTAGCCGATCTAAGCGGCATGCATGCCGAAATCCAGCGGGTCCTCAAACCCGGAGGCCTTGTTCTGCACATTTTACCCACTACATCTTGGCGGTTTTGGACCAGCATGGTGCACCCGTTGGGGGTATTGCGCAACAACCATTTGTATAGCCGCTCTACATTGATTCGCAGGCCGGGTTTGGTCCTGCGAACTTTATTCCGCCATTTTTGGCCCGAACTGCATGGAGAACGTGGAAACATTTTAACAGAGCTGTATTTTTTTAGTTCAGCATTCTGGCATAAGAACTTTGCTCGGCATGGGTTTGTAGTTAAAGAAAGTCGCCCTGTGGGACTTTTCTATACTGGTTATATGCTTCGTGCCAGCTCTTGGTCTATATCCTTTCGCCAGGCACTTGCAAAAAAACTGGGATCCTCCTGCCGATTGTATTTGCTTCAAAAGGCGGACTAACCTCGGTTGGCTACCCCAACAACCTAACCGCCGCCAACCCCGCCACACTATACTCCCGCCCCGTTTTCAGCTCCTTGCACAAAAACCGATTGCGGCGCAGCGGACCCTTTTTGAACGCGCGCCCATTGGCCAATTCAAAGCTGCTGCCCTCCGGCAAATCCTCCAGGTGCAAAACAGGCGTCGCATCGTAGTTCCGCAAGGCCTTGTACAAATCCGGGTCGGCACAGGTGCTGGCCTTGGCCCGGGCCATAGACATGACCAGTTGATTTTCAAGCTCAGGCGGAAAAACACCTCGCCCCAAAAACAAATTGATTAAATCGCGGAAGGCCAGCTGCCATTCCGGCCCGTGGGCCCGCGCTTTCGCCCCATATTTTTCCCAAACCAAATGGTGCGCATATTCATGCGTCAGCGTCACCAAAAAAGAATAGGCATTCAGGTTCCCATTGATGCTGATGCGGGGAGCCATCAAGCCCAGTTTGGGCTGCGCCGGCCGATAATCGCCCAGCTTACTGTTGCGCGGCCGCGTTATTTTCAATTGCAACTGACCGGCACCAAACCACTCCAACAGCACAGGCAGCGCCGCCGGCGGCACATAGGGCCGCAATCCACGCTCAAATACAG
>JAQCBQ010000136.1 GCA_027621385.1 Bacteroidota bacterium
CCAACCCCAGCCACTTCATTTTGATTAAAAAAGTCCCCCCAACACAAAAATTACCCCCAAAATCAATTTGGCATTATGCACATATCGCATTATATTTGCACCCTCAATTGCCCGATCGTCTAACGGTAGGACCGCAGTTTTTGGTACTGCTTGTGGTGGTTCGAATCCATCTCGGGCAACGAAAGCGCTCTTCGGAGCGCTTTTTTTGTTATCCCCCAACTTAAACCCAATTTAACAGAGGAATCGGCCTGTCTCCCACAGGTTTTTAGTACCTTGAACCCAAATATTATTGGAATGATTCGATTTATGCTCCTTTGGCTCTTAATGCCAATCTGCGTTTTCGCCCAAACCGATACCGAATTTTGGTTTGTGGCACCAGAAGTTCAACAAAGCCATGGAGACCGGCCCATTACTGTTCGCCTATCCACGGCTCAACAGGCCGCTTCCGTTCAAATTTCTATGCCCATCAACCCGGGATTCCCACCCATTAACGCCATCATCCCCCCCAATACCACCCAATCGTTCGACCTTACTCTTTGGGTAGATTTACTGGAAAATAAACCCGCCGATGTGGTTTTGGATAAGGCTCTACGTATTGTTTCTTCCTCCCCCATAACCGCATATTATGAAGTGGTAACCTCCTGCAACTGCAATCCGGATATTTTTACGCTTAAAGGCCGAAATGCCCTCGGCACGTCCTTCATGCTGCCCTTTCAAACATTCCTCAATAACGGAGTGGGAAATGCCTGGAGTGGGTTTGATATTGTTGCCACTCAGCCCAATACCAGCATTACCATTACCCCTACCGCAGCCATTGTAGGCCACCCTGCAGGTGTTCCATTCACCATCACACTAAACATGGGCGAAACTTGGAGCGGGGTGTCAACTTCTCAAAGTTTTGCACAACGCCCTAGCGGTACCACCATTACCTCCGATAAGCCCATCGCGGTTACCATTAAAGACGATTCCATGAATGGAGGCGTTTATGGAGGCTGTGCCGATTTGATGGGCGACCAAATGATTCCGTTGCCCCTGCTCGGTACTGAATACATTACCATCAAAGGATACTTAAATGGTCCCGACCGGGTTTTTGTTATGGCCACCCAAAACAACACCCAAGTTACCATTGATGGCACTGTGGTTGGCACCATCAACGCAGGACAAAGCTATACCCACGTACAATCTGCAAATACGGCATACATTCAAACCAGCTTGCCCGTTTATGTGCTGCATACTACTGGTTTTGGCTGCGAAGTCGGAGGCGCCGTGCTTCCTACCATCGTTTGCACCGGAAGCCAACAGATTGGTTTTACCCGAAGTACCACTGAGTTTTTTGCCTTAAATCTAATGGTTAAAACCGGCGGAGAAGGAAATTTCACCCTCAATGGGAATCCCAACCTGATTACAGCCGGGAACTTCGCCCAAGTCCCCGGCTCCAACGGAAATTGGATGTACGCTCAAATTCAATTCAATACCACAGACATCCCCCAAGGACAGGCAAGCCTAATCTCGAACTCTTCGCATTTGTTCCATATGGGGGTGGTCAACGGCGGAGCCTCATCCGGGTGTCGATATGGTTACTTTTCAGATTATTCCGCTTATCAGTTTGATGCAAGTTCCACCACCGATTCCCTCTGCCAGGGCGGAAATTTAATTTTAAGCGCCAACCCTTTAAGCGGTGCAGTATATCAGTGGACCGGCCCCAATAACTTTTCAAGTTCAAATCAAATTGATACGCTGTTCAATGTAACCCCAAGCATTTCAGGTTTATACCATTTAACCGGTTCGGTAGGGGCCTGTCCCGTTATTTCCGATAGCGTTTTTGTTTTCATCCAGCCCACCCCCGCTCCTGCCGTTGCTGCTCCCATTGGTCCCGTTTGCGCCGGCGATACCGCATTTTTAGCCGCTTCAGGTCCCGGAGGCGCCATTTACCAATGGTCTGGACCCAGCGGGTTTCAGGCACAAGGCCAACAAAGTCAAGTGGTAAATATCAATTCTCTTCAGTCCGGTTGGTACACCGTGGTCCCCCTGGTGAATGGCTGCCCGGGCGACAGCGATCAGGTTTGGGTGCCTGTAGATTCAGTCGCATTAAACGCACAAGCCCTATCGCCTTTATGCAACAATGGATCCACCGGCAGCATTGTTCTTAGCATCCAATCCGGAATCGCTCCGTTCAGCTACGCATGGAATGGGAATTTACCCCCGCAACCGCAACAAACAAACTTAAGCCCCGGAAGCTATTCGGTGTTGGTGACCGATTCCAACGGCTGTACTGCAACTTATGCAGTTACCCTGGCCAACCCTACCGCCATTTCGGTTTCGTTAAATGCAACTCCTGCCACCTGTCCAACCTCCATAGATGGCGTATTGCAGGCTCAAGCCGGAGGAGGAACCGGTCCGCTGACCTTTCAATGGAGCCATGGCCCAACCAGCTTAAATCCGCCCTCTGTTGCCGGTGGATGGTACTTCTTAACGGCCACCGACAGCAATGGCTGCGTAAAGACCGATTCGATTTTAGTGCCTGCACCTCCGCCCCTTCAAGCGGTTTTTGATTCGGTTGTTGGCCCTCAATGTTTTGGCGATTCAAATGGATTCATTTCGTTGGCGGCCAGCGGTGGCCCCGGAGGATATGCGTATGCATGGATTGGGACAGGATACACCCAATCCAGCCAAAACGGTTTGGCCGCAGGCAATTATCAAATTGTGCTCACCGATGGCTTGGGCTGCGACACCCTATTTTTAGATACCACCCTACAAGCTCCGCCTCCTGTGGTAGTGAACGCTTCTGCTCCAAGCCCGATTTGCCAAGGATATTCCTTTAACCTGACTGCCTCAGGCGCTCAATCCTACCTTTGGAACGGAGGAAATACCACTGGAAATTCGAACGACACGGTGAGTACGAGCCTGCAACAAACCACTGTCTTTACTGTCATTGGTTCTATTGGACCTTGCTCAGATACGGCCGAGGTTCAGGTGGCGGTTCTTCCTTCTCCGCAAGCAAGCATCACCTGGACCTCCGCCTGCGTCAACGATACCGTAATGCTGGATGGAAGCGGAAGTCAGGTTGGCAATCCGGCACAGCTTACCCAATGGCTCTGGGATTTGAACGGCGACGGTCAACATGACGCTCAACAAGCCTCTATTGGACACGTGTTTTCAAGTTCTGGTTCCAAACCCGTTCGTTTGATTGTACAGGCCGACAATGGCTGCATAGATACCGTTTTTGCTTCGGCAATTGTACATCCATTGCCTTTGGCGGGGTTTGTTCCGGATGTGGTTTGCTTTGGTCAAGCTTTCCAGCCCCAAAACACCAGTTCCATTTCAACAGGACAAATCCAGAACTATTCTTGGAGTTTTGGAGACGGTAGTGGAGGAAGCGGACAAAACCCATCTTATTCCTACGCCGATACCGGCTGGTTTCAAGTTGAACTGGTGGTAGCCTCAGATGAAGGATGCCTAGACACCAGCAAGGCACCGATTTATGTCTCTCCTGGACCGGAAATTCAAGCCAGCGTCAACCCCGGCTGCTTCGGTCAAGTAGAATTCTCTCTGCTTCAGCTGCATGGCGACTCGCTCCTGCCACCGGCAGTATGGAATACAGGAGAAAACACTGAGGCTACAGGAAACCCGGCCATCTACCAATACCAAAGCGGACCGGGCAGCTATCCTGTTTTGGCGGTGGTTTATGACATATACGGCTGTCGGGGAGAAGACCAGATAACCGCGGATGTTCCTGACACCAAAACCTGGGATGACATCTCCTTTCCAAATGTCATTACTCCCAATGGCGACGGACTTAATGATGCCCTGATTTTTGATGCAGACATCGAAAACTGCTCGCCCTATTTCATCTGGATTTACAACCGTTGGGGCCGGCTGGTTTTTGAAGGAAATTCTGGCGGAGCTGTTTTCAACGGATACAGCCTGGATGGTTCAAAGTTAGAAGACGGTGTTTACCAATACATTGTTCGGGCAGAAGATGGTTCCTTTGAGCGGGCAAACATCCTGAGCCTGTTTGGCCAACCATAAGTCAAATTATCGGATTAATTCAATGACCACCCGCCGGTTCAAATACCGGCCCTCTGGGGTGCTATTGTCGGCCGCCGGTCGATGCGGACCAAACCACTGGGTTAAAATTCTAGAGGGGTGCAGGCCGTTTCGAAGCAAATAGTTTTTTACTTCCAGCGTTCGGAGTTCAGATAAATTCATGTTGTAATCGTCCCCCCCCACACTGTCTGTATGCCCTCCAAGCATCAGTCTTAGTCTGGGTTTTTTCTGTAAATGAAGCAACAACTTTTTAAGTCGGGCCTCCATATCTGGAGAAAGCTCGAACCGATCATGATCAAAATGAACCTGTGTCATTAAATCTACATCCTCCAACTGCTGCTGAACGTCAATTTTAAGTTCCGGATTCAAGGGCTCCAAAGAAACATCATCCAATAAATAATACGCTCGTTGCCGCGTATTGTACAAAAGGTCTTGAATGTTGCTCCCCGTTGTTCCCCTGTCTTTTTTTGGCGTTTCTGAATCTTCTCTGAAATTGCCTATCGTCAAATAGTGGTAGGGTTGATTGGGAACAAGGGTATCTTGAATTAAAACCCACCGGTCGGCACGATCTAAAATCGCTTTAAATTCAATTTGAGGAGATAATCTCAATTTTTTAAAAGAATCTTGTTTCACTGGCTTTTCCGAAAAATAAAAGCCAAAATTCCCCGCTGCACAAGGGCTGTTTTTATGCAAACGAACCCAGGCTTTAAGTAAATACGGTTCACCCGGCACTAAGCTTTCAGCCAAATCCGTTTGAATGTATTCTCTCCAAGCTCCATGAGGCGGACTCACTCCATAGGTAAAAAGGCCAATCATGCTTTGACCGCGATGAGCAGAAACCCCCACAATACTATTCCCCGCCCCGGCAAAATTAGGACATTGCTCATTTTGAAAAGAGGTGAAAATGTCGGCCGTTGTATAGGTGGGCAGTGTCCAATTGTTCAATGTGAATTCACTGATTTTGGCAACCCATCCACAGGGAACTTCGCCTTTAAACACCTCAAATCCACCGTTATAAATTAAATTTTGGGAGCGGACAACGGAGCCAACCCCAACAAAAAAAAGAATCAACCACACGGCTTTTGTATGATGTTGCTTCTTTTTCATCGCCGATATTCCGCATGATTGCTTTCCAGCATTTGGAGGTAATTTTTAAACCGGTCTGCATGAATTGTTCCCGCGGCCACCTCAGATATAACGGCACATCCAGGCTCATTGGTATGCAAACAATCGGAATATCTACACCCCTTTTTGGCCCTAAATATCTCCGGAAAAAAATCCCCGAGCTGGTCATCTTCGATGTCATACAGCCCAAATTCCTTTATTCCAGGGGTATCAATAATTCGGGTTTTAGAATTTAAAAAAAGCATTTCTGCAAAAGTGGTGGTATGTTTCCCCTTCTGGTGCTTGTCAGATAGCTCTCCCGTCCTTAAGCTTAAGTCCGGCTTAAGTGCATTTATAAGCGTTGATTTTCCAACACCCGAATGCCCACACACCAGGGTGGTTTTACCCAAAAGCCATTCTTCAAGGGGGTGTATTCCTTCTCCTGTTTGAGCAGAAACGGCAAAAACAGGATAGGGCAGACCTTGAAAATGGGCAAGAAATTGGTCGGCTTCATCCGGATGCTTAACCCATAAATCTGATTTATTAACAACAATGCATGCAGGAATGGAATAGGCCTCTGCCGTCACCAAAATACGGTCGATAAACCCCGTACTGGTTCTGGGATTCAACACAGATGCCACCACCCATAAACCATCCAGATTGCTTGCCAAAATATGGGTTTGCTTATCTAGCCGCGTTGAAGTTCGAATTAAATAATTTTTTCGGTCTTTAATTTCCTCTATGGTTTGTGGTTGGCCAGGAATGGGATTGGATAAGCGCACCCCGTCTCCCACCGCAACAGGATTGGTGTGCTTCAGCCCATGCATTCTTATTTTTCCGGCCAATTGAGCCACAACAAATCCTTGAGTGTGGGGCAGCCAAATGAGATAGTGATTTCCTGTTGAGCGCGTTACAATGCCGTCCATAATGAAGAACTAGGATAGGCCAACGCAATGTAAATGAATAAACAAAGGCTCGAAAGTAAAATATATCCAAGAAGTGTGCCCAACACCCCGCCGATAAGGCTCCCTGCTTTCCCCTTAAATATCAGGGTAACTAGAAGATCTATGCCCAACCCTATTCCCAACAGCGACAATGCGTGCAGAATCATATTGGTTTGCAATTCTAGTTTAAACCACAACAATACTCCAACACTAAGCCAAGACAGCAAGCCTCCCACCAGTCCGACCCAAAAGGAATGATACAAAGAGTGGTATTCAGACCATTGTAAAATAGATGCCCGAATAAGTACAAATAAAAGAAAGGCAGATCCTGCAATTAGCCCATTCAACGGATCTCCAATAAATTGGTCAAAGGCCTCAAACAATATGGAACTCGGCTTCATCGTGGTAAGTTACACTTTTTACGATTATTCTTTCCTCCAATCTTTGAGTTGCTTTTCTAGGGCCTCAAGCTTGGCCTGTGCATCGGCCTCTTTTTGACGCTCTATGGCCACGACTTCAGGTTTGGCATTCGCCACAAATCGTTCGTTGCTCAGTTTCTTTCGCACACTTTCTATAAAGCCCAACAGATATTCCTGTTCCTTTTCAATCCGTTCCATTTCGGCTTTGGTGTCTATAAAACCCTC
>JAQCBQ010000137.1 GCA_027621385.1 Bacteroidota bacterium
TTGCACAACAAGAAAAACCTGATGAATGAATTGGGAAAAGTCAAAGCAGTAATGTCCAAAGTAATTCCCGATGCCCCCCACGAAGTACTCCTGGTGTTGGATGGCACCACCGGACAAAATGCATTTTTTCAGGCCAAAGAGTTCGCCGAAGTTACCCAGATTACAGCCCTTGCCATTACTAAACTGGATGGAACTGCAAAGGGTGGAGTGGTTATTGGTATCTCAGATCAGTTAAATATTCCTGTTAAGTTTATTGGGGTAGGCGAGGGGATGGAGGATCTTCAACTTTTTGATAAATCTACCTTCGTAGAGGCGTTGTTCCACGAAAAGGCCAGCACGTGAAAGCGAAAACCAGAAAACCAACCCACGTTAATGTGGTTACTTTAGGTTGCTCAAAAAATCTCTTTGATTCTGAAGTGCTTATGGGGCAACTGAAAGCCAACGGAATTCAAACTACGCATGAGTCTGATTCCGTTTCTGAAGTCGTGGTAATAAATACCTGCGGATTTATCGATAAGGCCAAAGAAGAATCGATTCAAACCATTCTACGGTATTGCCAGGCAAAACAAGACCAATTGGTCGATAAAGTGTACGTTACCGGTTGCCTGTCTGAACGCTACTCCGGCGACCTGGCCACCGAAATTCCCGAAGTCGATGCCTGGTTTGGAACACGCGATCTGCCCAGGCTTTTGAAGACCTTGAAAGCAAATTACAAGCATGAATTGGTCGGTGAACGCCTACTCACCACCCCAACGCACTACGCCTACCTTAAAATTTCTGAAGGCTGTGACAGGCCTTGCTCGTTTTGTGCCATCCCCTTGATGAGAGGAAAACACCGCTCAACGCCCATAGAGGATTTGGTCAATCAAGCCCAAGGCCTCGCTGCAAATGGAACGAAGGAATTGCTCTTGATTGCTCAAGACAGCACCTATTACGGATTGGATTTGTATGGCAAACGAAATTTAGCAGAGTTGATGACCCGATTGGCCGATGTAGATGGCATCGATTGGCTACGGCTACACTATGCCTTTCCAACGGGATTCCCCGAAGATGTCATCGAGGCTATGCACCAGCATCCAAACATCTGCTCTTACCTGGATATTCCATTGCAGCACGCCTCAAACCCCATGCTGAAATCCATGCGCCGAGGTACCACCCGCGAAAAAACGGAACGGCTGCTGAACCAACTGCGCCAAGGGGTACCTGGAATTACCCTCCGCACAACCATGATTGTAGGATACCCCGGTGAAACCCAAGCCGATTTTGATGAATTGTGCGATTTTGTTCAACAACAACGGTTCGACCGCCTCGGAGTATTCACCTATTCCCATGAAGAAAATACACATGCCTTCGCCTTAAAGGACGATGTGCCTCAAGAGGTAAAGGAGGAACGCGCCTCAAAATTAATGTCCATTCAACAAGAAATTTCAGGCTCCATCCAAGCCGAAAAAATAGGAAGCATCCAAAAAATTCTAATCGATAAAAAGGAAGGAGATTATTACATCGGAAGAACCGAAGCCGATAGCCCTGAAGTAGATTGCGAAGTGCTCATTCCTGCCTCTGAAGGGTATTTACGCATCGGAGATTTTGTTACCGCTAAAATAGTTGACTCTGAAGATTATGATTTGTTTGCTAGCCTCGACCTAGGCTAAAATTCGGTTAATACCAATCCGTACACGATGTTTAAACCACTACAATACTTGAGTTTTAAAGAGGCAGGTATTGGAAGTGCATTGTTTCACCGATACGTTGCCGATGATTTTCCAAATACCGATTGGATCGAAGGCCACCCCAATTCCATAAATGTAGAGCTGAAAGCCCAACGCCGTTCAGCTCAATTCCCCGCCGAGCGCCGAAAAATTCTGGTGAATTCCCTGCGTCAGCAATATGAATCATCCGGCATCAAAGACGAAGCAGTAGAACATAATCTTCTGCGGCTGCAAGATTCCAATACTCTAACTGTAACCACCGGGCATCAATTGGGATTTGCCGGCGGACCCCTATTTTTATTGTATAAAATTGCCTCGGTCATTAAGTTGGCCGAATCGCTGGAACAAAAACACCCCCAATTGCAGGTGGTTCCCATTTTTTGGATGAATTCTGACGACCACGACCTTGCGGAAATCAATACATTTTTCTGGCAAGATGCCGCTTGGACCTTACCCATTTCAAATGAAAACCACCCGGTGGGCCAGTACCTCTGTCCAGAAATGCCAGATTTCTGGGCCTCCCTCCAAGCGGTTTTGCCCTCAGGAATGGCCTGGGAAGAGGCCTTTCTTCAGCTCAAAACTGCCTATGCTCCGGGAGTTCCGCTTGGGTTAGCCCTACGCCGTTTGATTGCGCAGTGGACAAAAGGAACGGGGTTGATATGCCTCGATCAACAAGATTCCACCTTGAAAAGGGAGGCATGGACAGGGCTATTGCCCCACCTAAACTCAACCCGCTGGTTGGATGCACTCATTGAAACCACGAACAAGCAAGAATCAGCTGGGTTTTCACCACAGGTTAAACCCATGCCCAGCTTGTTTTTCTACCACTCCAGCCTTGGCCGCGAACGCATTGAACGGCTTGGCACTTCCTTCCAATCGGTACAATCCAATACAAGCTGGAATTTCGAGGAACTTACGCATGAAATGCAGAACTACCCCGACCGGTTCTCCACCAATGTTTCCGGTCGAGCCATGTACCAGGAATTCATTCTTCCCAATTTGGCGTACCTCGGGGGAGCCGCTGAAATTCGATATTGGATGCAGTTCAAACAGATGCTTTCATCCGTCGAATTGCCTTTCCCCATGTTGGTCCCAAGAGAATCTTTTTTGATTTTTGGTCAACGGGAGCTTCGTTATCTAAGGGCTTTCAACGCTCAGCCCATCGATGCATTAAAACCAAAACAGTCCTTTATTCAACATTGGGTCAGGACCACTTTGGATGAATTCCCGGAAATGCCCTGGACAGCTAAGCTGAATTCCATTGCATTGCATTGGGCCGAGGTGTTCGGCGCAGCCGATCCGGGTCTTAAACCCGCTGTTTTGGCTCGGTTTTCTAAACTCAGTACGGATTTGGAGAAGCTCAATACGAAAAGGTTGAAGGCGCTGAAGCAAAGGGAACAAACCCAGTTGCAACGCATGGATGCGGTGTTCAATTGGACTCAGCCCAAAGGGATTTTTCAGGAACGCATCCTCCACCCATGGTGCTTGGGCCCAGATGTACAGGCTAGCTTTAAAGCCATTTTATCCATTTCCAATCCCCTGTCGCAGCAGGTGGTTGCGGTGCAGATGTAAGTTTTTTTCTTTTTTTTGCGGCTGCCGGGCTTTCACAGGTTGTCCGCGGCTGCTGCCGGTTGGCCCAGCGGGTTTACGGTGGCTCCTAAAGTCGCCTCCGCACCACGCGGGCCAATCGGCAGCAGCCTTGCGGGCAACCTTGCTCAATCCCTGCCGCCCTCAAGAGCATCAACAGGTAGTTAATAAAAGACAAGTCAAAACCAAACTGAAAACCGGAACAGCAATAGGCGTTGAAGGAAATAAATGCAAACAGAGGAAGGTGCCCGGAACAGGACTTGAACCTGCACGTCTTGCGACACACGCCCCTCAAGCGTGCGTGTCTACCAATTTCACCACCCGGGCAAGGAGCCCAAAGGTACGCTATTTTCCTGAATTTGTAGAGGCATCAATGAAAGTCCGCTCAGGTTATCTGCTGGTTTAAAATCAGACCATATGGCATGAAACGATTCCCTTACAGGCCAAGGATAGCCATGACTTCGCTTCTTAAGGCATCGTTAATGGAAACAGCCAATGCCAACGATACCAATAACCCAAATACAGCGTACGTGATGTCTTTTAAAATCATGGAGAAGGCTTTCCTTTTATGAGCAAAGCCCGCTTTTTTTCGCATAATGGAAATGCCAATTTCTCGACCTCCAATGATGCCTAAAAAAACCCAGGTGGTACTCAAGGGTACAGGGCTTACAAACATTTTATAAATAAGCATGCAAGCATATGAAAAGTCAATCAATGTGGCTGCCCGAATATCCTCAATCCGGCTCTTTTCATTTACGATGTCTTGAATTTTATCTCCCCGTTGCCGCATTAGGATAGCCAATCCAAATACCAATAGGCTAATTATGGCAATAAGCTGATAAACATTAATTTGACGAGGCAAATACACCGCAATGTTGGCCGCATCTTGCATCAACCAAACGCCCCATAGGGTTCCGCTAATTCCCCATTGCAGTGGAACCCAAAATCCCGCTGATTTTCTTTGCTTGAAAAAAGTCCGAATCAGGTTGTACCCAAGAATCCAAATCAAAAGCGATAAAACAAAAGAAATGGCATAACCCGATAAGCTACTGCCCAATACGTCGGTAATCCCCTTTGATCCGGTAGAAAAACAACTCAACAACAAAAATGTGGTGGATACAGGCATCCGCATCCGAGTTAAAATCAATAGAATGAGTGGCGCAGCCAATTGTATGAAAGAAAATTCTACCGGCTGGGGATACTGACTGTGCTGAGGAAGGTCAGGATATTTTTCTGGATTGTATAGTTTTTGCCAGGTTACGTCTCCATCGTTGATGAACCAACCCAAGGCCAAAACCACAATTAATATACTGGCAACAAACAACCACAATTGCCACCATGGCCTTCGACTGTTGCTAACAATAAATGTCCCCAATGTTTGAATGCTATCGTTGGCCACAGCAGCATACCCAGCAAAAATAAAACCCAACCACATGGCCACGGAATGGATGTCATAAAACAGACCTGAAAGGGTGAACCCCACCAACAAAATGAGCAAAAAATCCCGCTCTCGAAGCACGAACTGTACGAAGGGCCTGCGAAGCCCCCCGCGAACATTCATTTCTTTACTCCGTTTCGGCATAGCTCGATTGCGTATGTGCTACAAAGGTGTGTTAACTAAAAAAACGTTCACCTGCTTTAGTGTTACCAAATTGTTAATTCGGCGGCAGGTCAAAGCTTGAACCAGCCAAAATTGTAAAACAAAAAAAGCTGATTGCCAGCAGAATGCAATAGTTTACTAATGTCGCAGCCCCCGCATAGTCTTTGGCAAGCCGCTGACCTAGCATTAGGCCAATTAATGCCAATCCAATACCAAGTAATCCAACTTCAATTAGCAATGAACTCAGCTCATCAAATCCAAAAATCAAAACGATAGCAGATCCCACCAAACTAAATAATCCCCCGATGGTTTCTAAAGCGGTTAGAATCAACAATAAAAATCCGGTCAAATTTCGAAGTGGACTCTTTGAAAAATGGTCCTGAATCCACGATAGGTTCCCGCGCCAATCCAATACCTTATCCAGTCCAGATTGAATAAATACTACACCCAGAATGAGCTGAGGAAACAACAATAAAAAAATCCAAGTGGTTTTCATGTGCCTAAGGTAAGAATTCAACCCCTACTTTATACGAAAACAATCTTTTTCAAGTTAACCTAGCTCAGATGGACTTTATTTTACGCTCATTACTTCAAGGTAGCCCATAAAAAAATGCTAATTTTGTAGTGGCGTCGCATTCGCTTTATATGGCAAAAATCATTTCTATAGCAAATCAAAAAGGCGGAGTTGGTAAAACAACTACTTCCATAAATCTGGCTGCCGGTTTGGCAGTTTTGGAGTTTCGTACTCTAATCGTTGACGCTGACCCACAGGCAAATGCTACATCAGGTGTAGGGTTTGACCCCAATCAGGTGGAGTACAGCATCTATGAATGCATCCTGAATCAGCAAGACCCCAACCAATGCATTCTGCCAACCTCAACACCCAATTTGTTCATTCTGCCAGCTCACATTGATTTGGTTGGCGCAGAAATCGAATTGATTCATGTAGAGCGAAGGGAACAACGCATGAAACAGGTGCTAAACTCAATTCGAGAAAAATTTGATTTTATCATTATTGATTGCTCTCCCTCCCTCGGTTTGATTACAGTGAATGCCCTAACGGCCTCTGATTCTGTTTTGATCCCAGTACAATGTGAATATTTTGCCCTAGAAGGTTTAGGTAAACTGCTGAATACCATTCGAATAGTCCAGTCCAACCTGAACGAAACCTTAAACATTGAAGGCATTCTGCTAACCATGTTTGATAAACGCCTTCGATTGTCCAATCAAGTGGTTGAAGATGTTCGAACCCACTTCCAAGAAATGGTCTTCGATACCATTATCTCCCGCAACACCACCCTGGGCGAGGCACCAAGTTTTGGAGAAACTGTGATTATGTACGATGCAGAATCCCGTGGTGCCCAAAATTATTTGGATTTAGCCCGAGAACTGCTTAAGAAAAATCCCGGGGTTAAACCCTCCGCTTTAATGTAGTCAATCAGATATGGCACAACGAAAATCAGGCCTGGGAAAAGGATTAGGTGCTTTATTGGCATCAAGAGAAGACGCTTCTGAACAAAAAAACGGACAGGGTTCGTTGCCTTCGATAGGAAGTATCGCTTTAATCCCAATCCAAAAAATTGAGGCAAACCCCTGGCAACCAAGAACCCGTTTTGAGCAAGATTCCCTTCAAGAATTGGCACAATCCATCTCAACACTAGGACTGGTTCAACCCATTACTGTTCGACAATTGCCCCAAGGTGGTTATCAGTTAATTTCGGGAGAACGCCGCTTCCCACCTTCCCA
>JAQCBQ010000138.1 GCA_027621385.1 Bacteroidota bacterium
TAGCCTGGTTCAGGCTTGGATGCCTATTTTACCCAAAGAGCCCTACACCGGTTCAGGCTTGGATGCCGATTATTACCGCAAAGCCCCCAAAGGGAGGCGCAAAGGAGGCGAAGGAGGCGTAGTAAACACAACCACGTTCTCATTCCTGACTTGTCCACTTTAGTACAACAAATGCCGCAATGAAGTCGCAAAAAGAACTGAGGCGGAGGACGGCAAATTTTCTATTCCAAATCCTACAAGGTATTCCACGATAATGTCACCTACAATAATGTCACCCCTACGGGGTTCTGATGTCCTGAGCTCCAATCTGTTCTATTTTGGTCTTATTAATAGGGCTCTAAGACTTCGGTCATGCAATCCATAGAGGCCAGGTGCTCTTAGCATGTCCACTTTAGTACAACAAATGCCGCAGGACAGGAAATGCAATTCCATGATAACAAATACGTTTTAAAATAACCAAAAAAATGGTGGACAAGTCAGGAGGAGGCGTAGTAAACACAACCAAGTTCTCATTCAACCCCAACCTCAGTGAACTTTGCGCCGACATTGTGTTCTTTGTGGTAAAATTAAACCTGAATGCCCTGGATTGGTTTTTTACCGCAAAAGCCGCAAAGCTGGTTGCAAAGACAAACCTACACCACCCCATTCCGCCTTAAATCGCTACCTTTCGGACATGAAAATAGCCTTCATCCGCTATGCCGCCTGGCTCGGTCTGTTCTTGCCCTTTTTGCCTTACCTCATTTGGCAACAAGATGCCTATGTGCGCCTGCACGACACCTTAGAAGGCGAATTGGTATGGCTGGAAGTACTGCGCCAAAGCGGATTGGCATTTGATTTTTCTTCCGATGCCATGCTGCCCTCGATTCTTGGAGGTCTTCCCCGCAACAGCTATCCCTCTGCCCATAGCCTACCCTACATTTTCGTCCATATTTTCGGCATGTTTTGGGGCTACGTCGGGCTTTCCTTTATCCTTGCCCTGATTGGCTTTTTGGGCATGCGCCAATGGGTAAATCAGCTGTACCCCCAAGCCCCTAAAGGCCTACCCGAAATGGCCGGACTCTTGTTCTCTTGGATTCCATTCTTTCCCACCTTTGGTGCCGCCGTTATGGGATTGCCCTGGCTTTGGCTCTCGTTCCGGCGCATGCTTCAGCAACGCAGTACGGCAATTGATGTTCTGCTCTGGTTCGTTTTCCCCTTTATGGCCTCTTTTATTTGGACGGTCATTTTACTGGGATTCGCCTGGTTATGGGTGGGACTCACCGCAATACGCCGACGGCAGTGGTCTACAGCCACGCTGCTTTCAGGATTGGTTTGGGGATTTGGTGTACTATTGGCGCATTATCCGGCCTTTGCACTGATGTTCAGCGGATTTGAATCGCACCGACAGGAATACCTGCCTTATCCCGACGGAGCTCCGGCTATCCTGCCACAGCTCCAAAATCTGATTCAAATGTTCGCGTTTAGTCATTATCACGTGGGTACCATAGTCACCCTGCCTATTGCGTTTTTGTTATTGATGGTCTGGCCTCAGCTGGGCCGCCGAGCCAAAACTACGTTTTATGTGCTGATGGGAATTCTTTTGTTCCAGGCCTTCTATCCCAGCCTTGAATTTTGGATGTTTCAGCATGTGGATTTGTTGCGCAGCCTCCGGCTAGATCGGCTTTCGCCTGCCTTCCCGGTGCTGTGGCTGTTTGCCTTAATAGACGCAACCCTGGTGGCATGGAACCAAGATTCCACTCGGCGGCTAGCGCTAATGGTTTGGGGGGCTGTATTCTTGACCACCGGACTCGGCAACGACCAGCACCTTCAAAATCTACGAAAAGCCATAGATAAAGACATCATGCCCAGCTACAGAGCTTATTTGGCCGAAGATCAAATGAAGAAAATCCAATGGTACATCGGAAAATCTCCGGAAACCTACCGGGTTGCCTCCATTGGTTTATCTCCAACCATCGCTCAATACAACGGCTTTTATACGGTTGACGGACTTCAATCTCAATACCCCCTGAAGCAAAAGCAAGCCATGCGCGCCATCATGGACGCCGAGCTGCAAAAAAATCCGGAGTGCAAAGCCTACTTCGAACACTGGGGCAACAGGTGTTATCTGTTCAGTGCTGAATTGGGTTGCGGTTTCGATGCCATTCATCAGGGCAAGGGAAAGCGGGGACAGATTCAGTCTCTTGAATTGAATGGAGAAGCCATGAAGGCCGCGGGACTCGATTATCTGTTGTCGGCCGTAAAGCTGCCCGATTCGCATCAATATCAGCATCTGCGCAGCTTTCACAACGGAGATTCGTGGTGGACCATTCATCTGTATCAAATTCAGCATCCATGAAGCGCTGGCAACGTATTTGCATCCTACTCTTCCCCCCCATGTACCTGGGCAGAGCACGCCGTTCTGAACAAGCCTGGCTGGCCTGGGGCCAGGTCATCTTTGGCTGCTATTTGGCGGCATTAACGGCGCTGGCCCTGTCCGTCTTTTGGCATGGCGGCCGCTGGCTCCCCGTCCTTTCCGGATTTTTCGGAGGTTAAATTTGAACATAATAAGGATGCGTTGGGCGGCTGCGGGCTTTCAGCGCTAGTCCGCGGTTGCCGAAAGGCTGGCCCAGCGGGCTTGCGGTGGCTCCCAAGGTCGCCTCCGCGCCGCGCGGGCCAGGCTTCGGCACCCTTGCGGTCTAGCTGCTTCAATCCCTGCCGCGGGCGGAGTCATACCTAAAATCCTGAGAATTTCCTACCTGTGAATTCCCATCGGCGTAGAGGGCCTGGGTGCTACAACAACAGCGCAAGATTCTGCGTACCGGTTTCGTTGGCCTGATATACATGATTTCTTAGACCTACTCCGACTACTTCCCCGTCTCGGATACAGGCATTAACGGAGTCCCCGATAAAGCCGCGGTAGGCAGCAAGGGCAAAACGTATTCCCGAATCACCTTGGCCGCCGTATTCAATATGGTTTTCCGGGCATAATTCTTCCGCACAACCAGGCCCACACGACGGAAGGGAACGGGGGCCGAAAACATACGAATCCGACTCCGATCTTCCCTGCCCAACTCCAAGGTCGCCAGATGGGGAAACAACGTGCTGGATTCATGCCGCCGGACATGCCGCAACAAACCCTCCATCGACCCTGCAACAAAGTTGATCCGATGCGTAGCCGAAAACGGCCTTTCTACCCGATCGCAGAGCTCCAATACCTGCGAGCGCAAACAATGCCCCTCCTCCAACAAACATAAATTTCCAACATTCAATTCGGCAGGATCTATTGGTCCGGCAGACATAGACTGGGCATCAAACAAAACCAAGGGCTCATCGTACAAAAACACCTCTTCCAATTCCGGATCCTTCACCGGAATCGAAACCAGACCCATATCCAATTCTCCGGCTTTTAATTTCCGCACAATTTCCGACGTGGTTTGCTCGGTTACCGTCAAGAAAATCTCAGGACAGGAAGTTGAAAATAAACGCAAAAAGTCAGGCAATACATAAGGAGCAATGGTCGGAATGGCCGAAAAACGAAGCTCCCCCCTACACTCGCCTTTAATTTCATTGGCAAATTCATATAAACTTCGAATGTCTTGAACAATAGATTGCATGCCCGGAAGCATCGCCCTCCCTTCTTCCGTCAATTCAACAGGCTTGCGATTCCGGTCAAACAACAATACACCCAATTCCCCCTCCAGTTTTGAAACCATGGTGCTCAATGTAGATTGGCTGATGTGACAGGCCTCTGCTGCCGACTCAAAATGCCGGTGCTTGGCCAAAGCGATGACGTAGTTCAACTGTTGTATATTCATCTATACTATAGATATCGGCATCTAAAATATCATTTTTATCTATATTAAATTGGCCCTACCTTTGTAGCATCACTAAAAATTATTGCCCATGAAACAGTATGCTATGTTTTTGGCTCTTTCCATTGTTCCGGCCTTGCCTGCTCAAATGGAAATGACCGACCCCGGCAAATGTCCGGTAATGCACGACCAAAAGGAAAGTACCTCGAATGCGGTAAATCCAACAGGGAACAGCAACCGCGATTGGTGGCCCAATCAATTGGATCTTTCTGTGTTGCGGCAAAATTCAGAATTGGCGAACCCCTTAGGTCCGCAATTCAACTACCGAGATGCCTTTAATCAGCTCGATTATCAAGCCTTGAAATCAGACTTAAAGGCCTTAATGACCGACTCAAAGGATTGGTGGCCCGCTGATTTCGGGCACTATGGTCCGTTTTTCATCCGTATGGCTTGGCACAGTGCCGGAACGTATCGCACAGGCGATGGGCGCGGGGGTAGCCGCTCCGGTCAACAGCGCTTTGCTCCCCAAAACAGCTGGCCCGACAATGCCAACCTCGACAAAGCCCGCCGCCTACTTTGGCCGATTAAACAAAAATACGGGCAAAAAATATCCTGGGCAGATCTTATGATTCTGACCGGAAACGTCGCCCTTGAATCCATGGGTTTCAAAACCTTTGGCTTTGGAGCAGGCCGCGCCGATGTATGGGAACCTGAAAGCCATGTCTATTGGGGAAAAGAAAAAAAATGGCTGGACGATCAGCGCTATGCCGAAGGAAGGAAACTTGAAAATCCCCTTGCCGCCGTTCAAATGGGATTAATTTACGTGAATCCGGAAGGCCCCAACGGCAATCCAGATCCGCTTGCCGCCGCCAAAGACATCCGCGAAACCTTTGGCCGAATGGGAATGAACGACGAAGAGACTGTCGCACTGGTTGCCGGTGGACACACCTTTGGAAAAACACATGGCGCCGGTCCGGCTTCGCATGTAGGACCTGAGCCCGAAGCTGCCGCCATCGAAGAACAAGGACTGGGATGGACCAGTTCCTACAAATCCGGCAAAGGAAAAGATGCCATTACCTCAGGCCTGGAAGTAACCTGGACTACCACTCCGGCACAATGGGGCCATGGATTTTTCAAGGCCTTGTTCGCACACGAATGGGAATTGACCAAAAGTCCGGCCGGAGCCCATCAATGGATTGCCAAAGACACCAAACCCATGGTGCCCGATGCGTTTGACTCCAGCAAAAAACACATCCCCACCATGCTCACCACCGACCTTTCTCTACGGGTTGATCCTGTGTACGAGAAAATATCCAGAAAATTCCTAGACAATCCTGAAGCCTTTGCCGATGCCTTTGCTCGGGCCTGGTTTAAACTAACCCACCGCGACATGGGACCAAGCAGCAGCTACTGGGGGCCCGAAGTCCCAAAAGAACAGCTCATTTGGCAAGATCCAATTCCGGCATTGAACCATCCCGTTGTAGATGCTGCGGCCATTGCCGATTTAAGAACACAAATTCTGGCTTCTGGATTGTCCATCAGCGATATGGTCACCACGGCTTGGGCCTCTGCCTCAACCTATCGGGGGTCTGATCGCCGCGGGGGAGCCAACGGAGCTCGGATTCGATTGCAGCCGCAGCGGTCTTGGGCCGTCAACAATCCCGAGCGCTTAAACCGGGTGCTAACCGCTTTAGAGAAAATCCAATCCAATTTCAATAAAAAGGCCAAGAATGGCATGAAAATTTCAATGGCTGATTTAATTGTTCTAACGGGGAATGTGGGTGTAGAAGAGGCCGCGAAAAAGAGCGGTGTAAACATCAGCCTCCCCTTGAATCCCGGCAGAATGGATGCCAGCCAAGAGCAAACCGATGTAGCCTCTATGGCCGTATTAGAGCCACAGGCCGATGGATTTAGAAATTACCTTAAAACCAAATACACGACCTCAACCGAGGCCCTATTGGTTGACAAAGCCCAATTGTTAACGCTTACTGCGCCTGAGATGACAGTACTTTTGGGTGGCATGCGCACATTAAATGCCAACTTTGACGGCTCTGCCCATGGAATTTTAACCTCCAAAAAAGAGAGCTTAAGCAACGACTTCTTTGTGCAATTGTTGGACATGAACACCGTTTGGGAGCCTGCAGATGCAGACAAAGAAATCTTTTATGGCAAAAACCGCAGCACCGGGCAGCGCACCTATTCGGCCACCCGTGCCGACCTTATTTTCGGTTCGCATTCTGAACTTCGGGCCATTGCAGAGGTATATGCCAGCGTCGATGCCAAAGAGCGGTTCATCCGTGACTTTGCCGCTGCCTGGACCAAAGTCATGAATCTAGACCGATTCGACCTATTGCCTCAGTAATAGAGTGCAATCAAAGTACGGAGGCGCAGGTTGGCAAAGCCAATCCGCCTCCGTTTTGTTATGCGCCAAAATAGGGAGATCTAGGTTTTTTGGGGGCTACAATAATGCCACCTACAATAATGTCAGCCCTACGGGGTTTGGGGAGTGAATTCTTGGGGCTTCTTCCAATAAAACCAGTTAAAATAATGCCGCCCTTCTGGGGCATTATAGATAGTGGCATCTAGGGGGACTGTCTAGGCTGAGAACACGATGAACTGCTTTTGGAATCTTTGAAGATTTTGGAATTGAACCGAGAGCATCCCAAATCTAAGTTTATACGGAACGAAAAGTTGTTACAGTTCTAATTGAACCTCATAATTGTTCAAGTGTCTTCGATTTTAACATCATGAATTTCTTAATCAAATTGTGACTCATTCCATTAACAAGGGTGTTTGGCAGAT
>JAQCBQ010000139.1 GCA_027621385.1 Bacteroidota bacterium
AACCACTGTTTTTTCGACCAATTGCGATGTCTTGGGCAGTTGGACAAACACCGGGCGACGCTATCCTTCAAACCAGACGGGCTATAATTTTCAAGCCGTGGTTCCGGTGGTTCCGCTAAACGACCATACTCCTGGGCCGGGCGGCGGCGTGTTTTACACCGAAGGCAATAACTTTTATCAGCAGGCCGGTTCTCAGCATTATATTTTATATCAGCTGGAATCTCCTTCCATCAATTTGACCGGATACAACGATACCCGGCTTGAGTTTTTCATGCAATTGCGTTCAGAAACTGGAAACTGGGATGGGGGATATATTGAATGGAGTACCAATGGTGGAGCCAGTTGGATTTTACTGAACCAGGAGATTTGTCCCAATATGTCGTACGACGGGAACATGAGCCTAAACCCTTCTTCTACGCCCTATTATTTTTTGACGCATCCGGCCTGGTTTAATTTCCGAACGGTTTGGACTCGGGTGCTGGTCGATGTTTCTGCCTACGATAATTTGCCCAACTGCAAGGTGCGGTTTACCTTTCACAGCGATGAAGCTGCGAACGACCGAGGCTGGGCCATTGACGACATCGCAGTGGTTAGCGTTGCACGCATTGAAGTGCATGGAAATGGCATTAATATACCTCCGGTGGTCAATGTACCGAACGTTGCAGACAATACCGATTTTGGGCAGACCAGCATTGGAAACCCCATTATTAAAACGTTTTGGATTGTAAATCCCGGAGAAAGTCCGCTGACCTTGACCGGAACTCCTCCGGTTACTGTTACCGGGAATGGATTTTCGGTGGTGTCGCAGCCTTCTCCTACCGTCGTACCTGCCGGAGATTCCGTATCCTTTCAGCTGCAGTTTAATCCGACTCAATTTGGATTGGTCAATGGTCAAGTGTTTATCGCCCATTCTGATTCCTACAGCGTGTGCAATACTTTGAATCCCTTTTATTTTAATGTTCAGGGTGACGTGATAAATACTCCACCTACCATTCCAAATCCACCCGCTGATACCTTTGTTTGCATCAATTCTGCTGCCATTCAATTTTCTTTTTTAGTTCAGGATTCTGAGCAAGCGGCCGGCACCTTAACCTTGTCGGCCAGCAGCAGCAATCCCGCCTTAATTCCCCAGGCCAACCTTGTTTTTGGAGGTTCTGGGGCCAATCGAACCCTAACTGCAAGTCCTGTTGCCGGGCAAACCGGAACAACCACCATTACAGTAACGGTGAACGACAATCAGCAAGCCAACAACACCAGCACCTACACCTTTACCATTACCGTTGGAGACCCATTGCCCCCCGTGGCGGTTTGTCAAAATGCGACCGTGAATTTAAACAGCAGCAACCAAGCCGTTTTAACCACGCAAATGATTGATGCAGGCAGCACGGACAATTGCGGAATTCAATCGTTGGCGCTGAACATTTACAACCTAGATTGCAGTCATGTGCCTCAAACGCCTGTTGTTTTAACGGCTACTGATTTTCTGGGTCAAACCCACAGCTGTACGGCTACCGTAACGGTTATTCCGGTGCCCATGAGCCATAGTGTTAGTACCTCGGGCTTCCCTTCCGGGCACGAAATCAGCTGCGCAGGAGCCAGCGATGGATTCATACAAATTCAAAGCACGGGCGGTTGTCCTCCCTACCAGTACAATTGGATTCAAGTTCCAGGAAATTCCGGAGCTTCAGCCAACGGTTTAGCGGCTGACACGTATTTGATATTGGTTTCAGATGCAGTGGGGCAAGTGGACAGTTTGGTGGTTACGCTGACGGAGCCTAGTCCATTGGTGGATGCCAGCACCTTTACCCAGCCAAGGTGTGCGGGCGATGCAAATGGCAGCATAAACCTTCAAGCTCAGGGGGGAAGTCCGGCCTACACATATTCTGTTGGACCTACCTTAACGTATTTGCCGCCCAGCACAACCGCCTATTCCATTTTGGATATCAATGGTTGCATGTTGAATGGCAGCATAACCTTGGCTGCTCCCAGTGCCATTGAAATCATGGCCGATCCAAAATCCTATGCCTTAAATTGCGGGGAATCTGTTGAGCTCAATTTCGGGGTTTCAGGAGGCAATGGAGACTATCGATTTGATTGGAATCCAGCTAAAATTGTTTCCTGTACCGATTGTCAAAATCCAATCATTAAACCCACTGACAATACTCAATTGTCGTTGGTGGTGACAGATTCCTTGGGCTGCGAAAGTTCCACTGCCTTTTTGTTTGAAATTGCTTGTGCCGTGTACGTTCCCAACACCTTTACGCCCAATGGGGATGGATTAAACGATATTTTTTATGTGGTGGCCGGCGGTGCCAAGGATTTTTCTCTTATCATCCACGACCGTTGGGGCAATCAGGTGTTTGAATCGGACGACCTACAAAAAGGCTGGAACGGCCGAGCTGCCGATGGCAGTCCTTACATGCCCGGAATTTACGCCTACCAGTTAATACTAACCTTACCTGGAGCGCATAAACAAGAAGAGCGGTATGGTTTTGTATATCTATCTCGGTAGATTTGGCGAAACTTACCTGTAGAGTTCCTTTCTCCTTTTTGGTTCAAAATCTACCCTGCTGATTAAAGGGCTTTAAACCAGAATTTTAACGCTAACATGGCTGCCTTTTTGGTAAAAAATTGGCCGATATGCCTTACCGTTTTTTTACCGCTAAGCACTCAAAGTCGGCGCAAAGGGCACAGAGACATGGAATTGAATGAACTGCGGTGTCATTCAACACCAAAATCTTTGCGAACTTCGCGGCTCCCATGGTGGACTTTGTGGTAAAAATTAGCCATTATGCCTTGACGTTTTTTTACCGCCTCTCCGCCAGATTAAAAAGCTTTAAAACAGAATTCCAACGCTAACATGGATGGTATTTAAGCGGGAATTACCGGGGTTGTTCCATGCATCGCCCACCATAAACGGGTAGGCATTCGAGGCCAAAATAGAAGAGAGTCCGCCGCTGTAACCAACCTGAAACGACAATGCGGTTTGTTCATGGAAATAATACAAAATACCCGCATCGCCATAAATCCCAACCCAAGCGGAATTCAGGTACGGATTTCCGTCTTCATCAGTACCATTTCCCGGAGCATCCTCTCGATGCACCGAAGAATTCAACAGGAAATGAGAATTCAATCCGGCACGAAATACCACCGACCATTTATCGGCGATGCGTCCGGTACGCATGGTTAATCCAAACGGCACATTCAAGTATTGAGCCGTAAAGACCGTATTTACCAACTTGGGGCTGGCAGCTGCTGAATCCCTGAACTGAATTCCAAACGACCTGAATTCATGAAATACTCCGGAGTGCAATAACACATTGGGGGTGATTCCAAATTCGGCATTTAGTCCATAGGCAAATCCAGGCCGCATGCCAAGATCTGAAAACCCGGCCTGCTCATGTTCTGTCCACTGAAAAAGGCCCTTGGCCTGAAACCCTGCATGGAAAATTCGACGCCGTTCTGCATTCGAGGACTCTGCATTTTGAGCGTAGCCGGTAGAATAACCCAACAGGCTAAGTAGGAAAAGTGTACTTTTGACTGCGATGATGCCTCTTACTTTCATGGTTGCAACGATTCAAAGATTTCCTCCAATATTACTTCTTTTTTTGCTGTTTGGTTGTGGTGGCTCCCAACCTGATGTTGAAAAAATCAATCTGAATCTGAGTTTTGATCGGATTTTGTTGGATTCCTATTCCAATCCTAGGCAACTGGATTCAGCATTAAACTCCATTGCGGAACGGCATCCGGATTTTTTTCCGGCGTATGGAGGACCCGTTTTGGGACTTTTTGTTGGTTTAGATAGCGTTCCGCCTGCGGCAGTGTGGTCAAGGTATTATTTTGATCTTCAGGTTAAAGCGCTTCGGGACTCGGTCAACAATCGGTTTGATGACTTTGAACCAGAGAAAAAGGAAATAGAGCAGGCCTTAAAACTGTATTCCTATCATTTTCCCTCCAAGAAAATTCCAGATGTTTTTTTCTTTTTGGGGGGCTTCAATTATACGGTTGTTGCGCTTGAAACTTCAATTGGAATTGCTCCCGACCAGTATTTAGGTCCGGCTTCAGAGTATTATGCGCATTTACCCGCCTACATCCGGCGCAAAAAAGATCCTTCCCTGTTGCCGGTAGATGTACTTAAGGGTTGGCTGGAATCTGAAATTATGGCCGATTCAATGGCCTTACCTGTAACATTGTTGGACCACATCATTCAATTTGGTAAGGTTTGGTCTGTAGCTAAGCGTTGCTTTCCTGAAGTTTCCGACTCCATAATTTCAGGATTTTCTCAGCAGCAATTGGAATTCTGTTCTGAGCATGAATTCCTGATTTGGAACAGCTTAATTCAAGACCAGAAATTATACACCAAAGACCCCCGCATCATTTCGAAATTTATGAACGAGGCTCCATTTTCATCCGGAATGCCCGCTGAATCTCCCGGGAAAGCAGCCATTTGGATTGGCTGGAGAATTGTAGAATCGTTCCTAGAACGAAATCCAACTGAATTCCAACACCTGTTTACAGCTGCCTGGGCGCCCGAAAAACTACTTCAAAAATCCGGATTTAAACCTACAAAGCCATGAATTCCAAAGATATAGCTCATGAATCTGAAATCCGATTGACCGTTGGTTTAGACCAACATAGAAATCCCATTCGCCTTTCATGGACAGCAGAGGAAGGCGGTATAGAACCCAACCGTGAGGTCAAAGCATTCTTTCTTACCACCTGGGATAAAAAAGAGAACAACAGCATGCGGATGGACTTATGGACCACCGAGTTTATGGTTGACGAAATGCAAACCTTGGTGTTTCAGCACTTAATGTCGTTAGCAGATGTAGTGCAGCGCAGTACCGGTGATGAGGTAGCCGCGCATGAAATGCGAACCTTCGCGAACCAACTGCATCAAACCATGAAAAGCAGGGAAGAAAATCCCTAACAAATAGAATCAGAAAGAATCGGATTGGAATTGTTCTACATTTGGTATGTTGTTTATGAAGGCAAAGCACGTGATATTAACCTCTAGACTTTTGCTGTAGGTAGTCCTTGCCAGAATTCTATTTCTAGCTGTTGAAAACCCATCTTTCATACCTTAAATATACCTTCCTAGGTCGACCCAAATTCAATGACCTAAAGGCTGGCCTTTTGGTGGCATTAATGGCCTTACCCTTGAGTTTAGGCATTGCCAAAGCCAGCGGATTGCCGCCGGCTCTTGGTATCATTTCAGCCATTATCGGCGGACTTCTTACCGGAATCGCGGGCGGAGCAGCCATTACCATTAAAGGACCCGCCGCCGGATTAATTACCATTGTTTCTGCCGCACTCTTAACTTTTGAGTCCAGTCCAAATCCCATCGGAATTCTAGCCGCCATTTTACTGATTACTGGCATTCTTCAAATTGGTCTTGGAAAACTAAAGTTGGGAACCCTCAGCAACATTTTCCCAAATTCGGTGGTACACGGCATGCTCGCCGCCATTGGCCTAATTATCATCGCAAAACAAATCCCCGTTTTGCTCGGAGATGAGCCCTCATTGTATGCCGGAAAAGAGCCCTTGGAACTCTTTCTTGAAATCCCAACCTTTTTCCGAGAAGCCAACCCAACCATTGCCAGTATTGGTCTGGTTTCTCTACTCCTGCTGTTCGTTCTTAGCAGCATTAAAGGCATGATTTTCAAAAATGTACCGCCCGCATTGATTGTCATTCTGTCTGCCATTGGCCTGAGTCTGTACCTTCACCTCAATACCTCGGCTCCCAGCTTCGCCTTAGTCCAAATTGGAGATTGGACTTCGTTGCTTGCCTTAAAACCAGATTTCTCAATGCTGGCCACCTTTCAGTTTTGGAAATACGTATTCCTGTTTTTGTTTGTCAGCTCACTGGAATCGCTGCTTACCGTAAAAGCCTTTGATTTTATGGATACCGGCGCTCCAAAATCGAACAGCAATAAGGATTTGGAAGCTCAGGGAATAGGAAATTTCGTTTTAGGTCTCATTGGCGCACTGCCCATTATTTCTGAAGTGGTACGCACCACCGCCAATGTGGGATTCGGAGCCAAATCAGCCTGGGCCAATTTCTTCCACGGTCTCTTTTTGCTCCTCTTCCTGCTGTTTATGGTGCCTGTCATTGAATGCATTCCCAATGCAGCACTCGCCGCACTTCTTATTTTTGCAGGCTTCCGGCTGACTTCCCCAAAGCAATATTTTCACACCTATCAAGTCGGTAAAGAACAATTGGCGCTGTTTATCATTACAATTGGAGTAACCCTGGCTTCCGATTTGCTGCTGGGGGTTTTGGCTGGCATTCTCGTAAAAATTGGATTTCATATCTATGCAGGAGTAAAACCCAATGAGTTTTTCAGGGCAAAAGCCGCTTTCTTAGAGCATGAACCCAAAATCTTAAAGGTCAGTGGCCCCTGCGTTTTTTCAAATATTTTGATTTACCGCCGGGCATTCAATCAAGCCGTAGAAAACGGCTGCACCGCCATCGATTTTTCATCCTGTTCCTTTATTGACCATTCCTTTATTAGTTTTCTACACCAGTACAAATCGGAATTTGAGGTAAAGG